>DLVP01000123.1 GCA_003445125.1 Oscillospiraceae bacterium
GGTGAAGGCTCGATCAAATGGGTGGACTTCAAACCCATCAACTGGACGAACAATTCCGACCAATATGACGGCGTGCTGCCAATCTCGAAGATACATGACGTGATGTATCAGCAGCTTTGTCTGCCGAGCGTCGGCAAAAAGTCAAACGGAAGAAACCAGTTTGAAATTCTCCCTAACCTCTCGGGCAGTCTGACGCCGCTTTGCGCTGTCTATCTGAGGGATGACAAAAAAGAGGAGCTTCCGGATGATGCACAAATCACGCTGTGCTTCGGGGAAATGAAGCTCGCGGCTTGTTTGGACGACGGCAAAGGATGGTTTTTGGCGATGGATTCCGTCGGACCGGACAAAGTACATCCCGGACCGCAGGGACTTGGAGGAATCATTCCGCTTCCGTGGGAGTTGGGAGATCAGTATGGCATTCGCGCGTACAATGTCGCCGAAGAAAATATTTCGTGGGTAGATGATCACTTTGAAGTTAAAATCACCGGTGCAGATATCAAAGGAAAGAAATTTACCGATTCCCGCGTCACGGGAGCAGTGATCCACACATGGGGTGCGCCTTTCTATTACTTTGATGACCAATACAGTGTGATGGGTGTTGCCACCAACTACAAGATCTGGATCAAAGAATCGGAATGGTCGGGATTTTTCATAGCGGACACCGGTGCGGATTGCCGCCAGGACGGTGAGCCCTGCCGTCAGACCTTTGGCAGCCGTATGTTTACTGTCACCGATCAGCCGACCGATGTATTCGGTCTCAATGTCGGTCCAAAGCGGTATGACGAAGTCATGGACAGCAAAAAGGTTCAGGAACTTCTCAATATCAGATAATTTTCAAAAACGGACAGTTTCTGTCTGTTTTAAAAAAAGCAAAAATGTGTTGCATTTTCTGAAATATTTGTTATAATGTAAAGTATATTTGAATGTTTTAACGAAAACGGAGAGGATTTTATGAAAAAAACAGGAATTGTGTTGCTTGCAGCAATGATGTTGCTTTGCAGTTGCGGCAAAACACCGGCAACGTCCTCTGCCGACAACACTTCTTCCGCGACTGTGTCGGAAGAAACCTCGTCGGTCAAGGACACTTCGTCAAAAAAAGACAATTCCTCGAAAAATACCTCCTCATGGGTATTGGATGTGGCGGCGTTCGTCCGCGAGATCGACGGCGAAAAGTATTTTGACGTTTCGGCGGCAGCCGCGGCAAGTCCGCGCCGTCCCGATGACAGTGAATTTTTCCCCGAACTGGACGGTTTTGTCGGTTATTACATTGAAAAAGGCGTGTATACGGTGGACGCCGAGACAATGTACCGTGTGATTGAATGCCCGTTCAAGGGCGACGGATCGATTAAATGGACAGGCTTCGAAGCCAACAACTGGATGAACAATTCCGACCCGTTCGACGGAATTCTTCCGATTTCCAAAATTCACGATCCGCTGTATCAGCAGCTCTGCCTGCCGCATGAGGACACCATTTCGGGGGAACCCGGAAACGGAAATAATAACTTCGAGGTACTCCCGAAGGTCGGCGGAAGTCTGACCACGCTTTGCGCCATCTATCTGAAAAAAGGAAAGGCGGACAGCCTTCCGGACGATGCGGTAGTCACGCTGTGCTTCGGCGAAATGCGGATGGCAGTCCGCAAGGACGACGGCAAAGGCTGGTTTTTGGCGGTAAATTCGACCGGACCGGACGAAGTTCACCCCGGACCTTCTTCGCTCGGAAATATCTATCCGATTCCGTGGCAGCTTGAAAACGACGCCAACCCCGTCAGTTCCTACAATGTCGGGCGCGATACGAACGTGAAATGGGTGGACGATCACTATGAGGTCACCGTCACGGGCGCCGATCTGAAGGGCAAGAAATTCACCGATTCCCGTGTCACGTGGGCGGTGTTCCACACCTGGAGTACCTTCTACAACTTTGATGACACAAACAGCATCGAAGGAATTGCCACAAGCTATAAGGTTTGGGTGAAGGAGCCGGAATGGTCGGGATTTTTGGTGGGCGACACCGGGGCGGATTGCCGACAGAACGGAGAACCGTGTCACCAGACCTTCGCCAGCCGTTATTTTTCCATCACCGATCAATCCAAGACCGTCTACGGACACAATGTCGGTCCGAAGCGGTATGACGAAATCATGGACAGCGAAAAGGTACAGGAGCTTCTCGGCCTGAAATAACCGCCTACGCTCCCGCGGAAATTTCCGCGGGAGCGTTTAAGCTCCGCTTTTCGTTGGAGTTTTTCTCCGAAAATACAGCAACAATTGTCCTATAAATCGAAATATTTGGCTTGATTTTCAGGCTGTTCTGTCGTAATATAAAAATATATTATCGCGCATCTGTAACATATATATTCAAATTTACTATTTTGGATATGCTGTAACGGAAACCGGGAAATACAGTTTGTATAAAAGAAACCAATTCTTTTAACAAAAGAGAAAGGAGATGTTTGAAAAGCACAACAAATTGCAGCGTTTCTGCCTTCACCACCGGCTGACGGCTGTGCTGTCATTTTGCCGGAAATGGGTCGTCCGTGTTCTAATGTCCCGGGCGAAGGCGGTAAAGGGGAGGTATTCCGAAAGGAATTTTCTCTTTCGCACTCTCAAAGATTTGTCCCATTTTATCCCATGGCGGTCGTTCGGCAAAGAAATGCCTTTGCTTGACGTTTTGCACCGTCGATCATAAAACGCATCATAAAATTTGGAGGAATGATTATGAAAAAATGGATTTGCGGCGCGCTTGCAGCGTCTATGATCCTCGCTTCCCTTGCGTCCTGCAACGGCGGCGGAGGCGGTACTGCCAGCAGAGGCGAGTACAAAGGCGAAGTCAGCACCCTGAGCACCGGCGAGGTGGTCAACGTGGAAGCCGGTATCCGCTATAACGACAAAAATGAATTGCTGTTTTTGCCGGAGGACGTGGGTGAAATCAACAACCCGATCGTCACCATGCTGATTCCGGCTCTGTCTGACGATTATTATGAATCGCAGATCAAATGGCGTGAGGACGCCTACGGTCTTGAGGCAAAAATCGACAACTGCGCTTGGAATGAGCGTGAGATGAAATGGGTCTCCTCGTACGTGGCGGGAACGCCGTACGATATTCTCAACGGCATCAACTACCCCACCACCGTCATCAAGGGACTGGTTCAGCCGATTGACGACCTTCTGCCGATTGACGACACGCGGTATTTTGAAGCTTCCAACAAATGGAACGGCAAGTCCTATGCCGTGACCGCTATCGATCAATATGCGGAAAAGGACGAACTGAGCGTCAGCGGCGTCTACGGCGTGTTCTTCAACAAAGAGCTTTTCGACGACAACGGACTGGAATATCCTTCCGATTTGTGGGACAAGGGCGAGTGGGACTTCCAGGCATTTTATGACGCGGCAAAAGCCCTGACCATGGATACCGACCGTGACGGTCAGGTCGACCAGGTCGGCTGCTACACCTGGATGAATGATATGTACACCGCGGCAAACGGTGCGCAGACGGTCACAATCACCGATGCCGGTGAAATTAAGCTCACCATGAACGATCCGAAGTACATCGAGGGTCTGGAGTGGCTGATTAAATGCAAGCCGTATGCAAGCATGGCCGGCGGTGATACGGCGTGGGCGTCCAGCAAAGCCGGTATGTTTGTCGAGCGTCTGGGCACCTCCAAGAACTGGAACAGCGAACTGTCCTTTGAATGGGATTGGGTTCCGTATCCGAAGGGACCGAGCGGCGATTACGGCTATCAGGGCTACTGCGGATCTGCCGGTTCGGGAATGACCTGCAACGTCGGTACCGGCGCGAAGAACACCGAAGGCGCAAAAGTCTTTATCGCTGCCGATCTGGCGCGCAGCAAGTACTACAAGAAGGGCGAAAATGTCGTGGACTTCAACCCGACCGATGCACAGCTTGAGCGCTGCAGACAAATGAAGGAATCCGGCAGACAAATCAAAGATTATGCAGGATCCGTCGGCAGCATCGGCAGCGACATCTGGGGTATGTGGACCTCTATCGCCGAGCTGGGCGGAAAAGCGGCAGTGGAGAAGTACACCCCGCCGTTCCAGAAAGAAATCGACAAATTGCTGGCGACGAAGGTCGAAGCGGACACCATTCCGTTCAAGACCCTCGGCACGGTAGACTTTGAGGACGGCAAGAACCCGTTGAAGGATGTCAACGGCGGTATGCTGTCGATCACCGACAACGCAGCCGAAGTCATCAGCGGCAGTAAGTCTCTGAAGGTGCAGTTGAGCCCGAATGTGGCTTACGGTCCGTATGCGATCACCACGGCAGAGAACTATCACTTCGCTTACGGCGGACAGTATAAAGTTTCGTTCAAAGCGAAAGCCGTCAACGGCACAGCGGCGAAGGAAGGACCGCTGGTCGTCTCCCTGCGTCCGTCCGCATCGGCGGAAACCGGCGACGATTCCGTCTCTTTGGGCGGATGGAATCCTGTGGATCTGTCCG
>DLVP01000022.1:0-256 GCA_003445125.1 Oscillospiraceae bacterium
CGGGCGCGTGGCACGCCTTGCCAATACGGCAGGGTTTGATCTGCCGACCTATGACAGCATGGCGGCAATCGGCGCCACGGGCGATCCCGAAAATGCGTATGCGGCGGGGAAAACCATCGGAAATTATCTGAAGGAATACGGCTTTTCGGTGGATTTTGCCCCGGTGGCGGATGCGAATACCAATCCGAACAATCAGGTGATCGGGGATCGGGCTTTTTCAAACGATCCGCAGACGGTTTCGCGTATGGTTTCCGCG
>DLVP01000022.1:296-2473 GCA_003445125.1 Oscillospiraceae bacterium
TCACGAGGCGGGCGTGCTGACCTGCATCAAGCATTTTCCCGGACACGGAGATACTGCTGCCGATACACACAGCGGCTATGTGGCGGTAAACAAAACCTGGGAGGAACTGAAAGCCTGCGAATTGATTCCTTTTGCGGAAAATTTTGAAAAAACCGATTTTGTGATGGTCGCCCATATCACTCTTCCGCTTGTAACGGACGACGGACTTCCCGCGTCTCTTTCGGCACAGCTGATCACCGAAAAACTGCGCGGAGAGTTGGACTATTCCGGCTTGGTGGTGACCGATGCGCTGTCGATGGGTGCCATCAATGAAGCGTACACCTCCGCGCAGGCGGCGGTGCTGGCGTTGCAGGCGGGCAACGATGTGCTGCTGATGTCGGAGGACTATGCCGCAGCGTTTGACGGGGTGGTGCAGGCAGTAGAAAACGGCACACTGACCGAAGAAAGAATCGATGAAAGCGTTCGGCGGATATTGGAAGCGAAAAAGACAGCCGGACTGCTGTAAAAACGTGCGAAAAAAGCCGCTTTTTACGAGAGGGAGCTTTTTCTAAGGTCGGTTTCGGTTGAGGAGAACATCTCAAAAATACTTGACAAAAACCGCTTTTTTGCTTTACAATAGAAAAGAAAGAGGGTGCTGTTGTGGAGTTATTGACAATCATAAAAAAGCATTTGAGCGGTTTTCAGACAGCGGAAGAAATGAAACCGAAGGTCATGGAAAATGCGCTGAAAAAGGTAGCATGCGGAGTAACGCGCGAAGACGTGATCGGGATGTATGATACCACGGTCTTTTCCAGCGGAAAATCCGGATTTGTGTTTACAAACAGCGGTATATACAGCAATGAGTTTGCTTCACTGAACAAATCGGCAGACCGTTATCTCCCTTTTGAGGGATTGCGAAAGGTTTCTTTTCCCGGAAAAGATGTGCTGTTTTTGACCTATGAAAAAGGCGGAACAAAAAATATTATTTCTGTGTCTGGGCAAAGGAATTTCTGCCGCTTCTGAAGGAATTGATAGAGGCGTATGCGCAGGAGGGGAAGAAGAAAAAAGCCGAAGAACCGTTGGCAGAAACGTTCGCGCGGGAATTTTTGTCGGAAGATTTCGCACAAAAGTTCTTGGAGGAAACGTCCGCACACGAAGCGGAAGCTCCTGCCCATGAACCCGAAGAGGAAACCTCTGCTCCTGAAATCACGGCGGAGACCCCCACACATGAAGGGGAAGATTCTGTATGGGAACCTGTGGAGGAACCCCCTGTTCGTGAATCTGTGACGGAAGCTCCTGCTCCTGAAATCACAGCAGAAATCCCCGCAAAGGAAGCGGAAACTTCTGTATGTGAACCTGCGACGGAAGCTCCCACAGCACCGAAGCCTGCCGAAAAAGCGGCGCCGCAGGCTCCCGCTTCGGCGCAAACGCTTGATTTCGACGAAGATTTTCTGATGCACTGGGACGACGATGACGAAGAAGAACCTGTCGCGAAAGAAGAACCCGCCCCAACCCCGTCGGCACCGTTTGAAGACGCGTGGACACTGGATCAACCGGATGGCTATGCGGAGTACTGTCATGCGGGAGAATATTACGAAAAGGGCGATCTGAAAAAGGCGTTTGAACTGATGAGTGCCGCTGCGGATAAGGGCTATGTACAGGCGCAGTTGGATGTCGGCACCATGTATGCCAACGGCATGGGAACGGAAAGAAAGAACGGACTGGCGCTGTTCTATACGATGCTGGCAGCAGAAAACGGCAGTGAAGAAGCCCAAGAGATGCTTCGCTCGGCGGACCCCGAAGGCATCCGCTGGGTGAAGAAAAACGAATCAAATATTTATATGGAGATCGCGCTGAAGTATCTTGCCGGTCACAGTAAGGAAGATCGGGCAATGGCGCTGAAATTTGTGGAGACTGCTGCTACAAGGGGCTCAAATCCGAAGGTAATGTATCTGTGTGCGGAGATGTATCTTGGCGGAGATGGCGTCGAACAGGACTTGAACAAAGCGGTGGAATACTACCGGAAGGCGGCGGCGCACGGCGATCTGCTGTCATCGCGTCTTGCTGCGGCAATTGAAAAAGACGGGAAGAATGCCCAACTGTCCGAAATCCGAGAACTGTACAAGCTGGAAGAAAAGGCAAAAGCGGGAGATACAGATGCGGCGTTTGACTGCGCAAATCGCTATGCGCTGGGACTA
>DLVP01000022.1:2500-3345 GCA_003445125.1 Oscillospiraceae bacterium
TACGACGCCCGACCACAAGAAGGCGTTTGGGTATTATCAGATTGCCGCCACTGATGCCGGAAACTTTCTGGCGTTGTCAGCGTGCGGAGATTGTTACTATGACGGTGACGGCACTACCCGTAATTATCGGATGGCACTTTCCTATTATGAGCGGGCTGCTGAGGCGGAAAGTCCGCAGGCGGCATCGCAGTGTTCCTATATGTACAGTGAAGGCATCGGCACTGCCGCCGATCCGAAAAAGGCAGCGTATTACAGCGCAAAAGCAAAAAAATAGTAACAATGTGCGGCGCGCCCGTTGGGCGCGCCGCTTCATAAGAGAACTACGGGCGCAGGCTTTGCCTGCGCCCGTAGCGTTTAAAAAAAACCCACGCGGCAAGCGGATTTTCCGCTTGCCGCGTGGGTTTTATGTTGCTTTTATAAGTAAGAAAATCATCTACACCGCAGGGAGATCACTTCATCAGTTCCCGAAGCTGTTCAACCACATCTTCGGCATCGCGCTTGTGAGAAGCCACGCCGGGATGATAAGTGGTGGCTTCGGTGGCGTCTTCGCCGAATTTCATCCGATAGTAGGCAATCTTGCTGTCGGGGTAGCGCGTGCGGTAGCTTTCGACGTTGCGTTGAATGGACTCAAACAGCAGCGAATGACCGCCCATCTGTCCGAGAACGCAGAGAATGACGGCGCGCGGATTGGCTTTGTGGATGGCGTCGAGCATTTCGCCGTACAGGCGGTCGAAATTGTCCACGTATGCTTGCTGCTCTGTAGGATCTGAGCTCAGCTCTCCGACATAACTGCTGTCATTGGTACCGATGTTGAGCACCACCGCGTCGGCGTCAAACCCGCCCGT
>DLVP01000186.1:0-196 GCA_003445125.1 Oscillospiraceae bacterium
GACGCTTGAAAAAGACAGCCTGATTTTCTGCACCGGCGTGGTTCCTGCCATTTCTTCCATGGTGCGCAAGCTGACCACCCCGGCGGAAAAAGTCGTGCTGCTCACTCCGGTATACAATATTTTCTACAATTCCATTCTCAACAACGGCAGAGTGCCGTCCGAATGCCCGCTCGTGCGGGAAAACGGCGAATACCGG
>DLVP01000186.1:261-4438 GCA_003445125.1 Oscillospiraceae bacterium
TGATGATTCTCTGCAATCCGCACAACCCGATCGGCAAATGCTGGGACAAAAACACGCTTGAAAAAATCGGAAACCTGTGCGCAGCGCATCACGTGACCGTGATTGCCGACGAAATTCACGGGGATCTGACCGATCCCGACGTGTCCTACACGCCGTTTCTCTCGGTCAGCGATACCTGCCGCCGCATTTCCGTCACCTGCACCGCCCCCACCAAGACCTTCAACATCGCGGGACTGCAAACCGCGGCGGTGATCGTCCCCGACCCCACCCTGCGGCATCGGGTATGGCGCGGGCTGAACACCGACGAAGTGGCAGAGCCGAACGTCTTTGCCGTGGACGCGACGGTTGCCGCCTTCACACAGGGCGGGGAATGGCTGGACGCCCTGCGCCGGTATCTGTACGAAAACAAGCAGATCGCCGCAGAATTTCTCAAAGCAAATCTTCCCGAAATTTTCCTCACGCCCTCGCAGGCGACCTATCTGCTTTGGCTTGACTGTTCGCGCCTGTGTGATAATGCCGACGAACTTGCCGCCTTTCTGCGCAGACAGACGGGGCTGTACCTGTCGGCGGGATCGCAGTACGGCAAAGGCGGCGAGCCGTTTCTGCGAATGAACATCGCCTGCACGAAGGCTACGCTGAAGGACGGACTGAACCGCCTGGAAAGCGGCGTGAAAGCCTTTTTGAAATAGAGGAGGAGTCGTTACGGAAAGCATTGTCAACTATGCCGAAACCGTGCTTGCACCTTTTTCCGCGCGTCCGTTCTGCGACGTGGACAGTCTGATTCTTTCCTGGATCACCTATATGCACCCGCCGAAGGAGATTTCCGACATCCGAAGCGGCAAGGGCGTGGAAATCCGCGACCTTTTTCGGGCGGAATATTTTGAAGAACTGTTTCACGGGCTGTGGGACCCGCAGAACAGCCGCCGTCTGCTGACTGCCATGGCGGCAAGCCCGCGCTTTCGCCATGTGCGTGTAAAGCTCTTCACCGAACAGTTTGACCCCGCGGCACAAAAACAGTTTTCCGCCATGAGCTTTCAGCTCAACGACCTTTGCGCCTGCGTGGCGTTTCGCGGCACCGATTCCACCTTTGTCGGCTGGAAAGAGGACTTCAACATGGCGTTCATGGATCCTGTGCCGTCCCAGTTGGAGGCGTGCGACTACCTCAACGCCGCGGCGTCCTCTTTGTCGGGCGAGCTTTTCGTCAGCGGACACTCCAAGGGCGGAAATCTGGCGGTTTATGCCGCCGTGCACGCCGATCCCGACGTACAAAAGCGCATCTGCGCCGCCTTTTCTCACGACGGACCGGGATTTCTCGAATCGGTGCTCCGGAGCGAAACGTTTGTGCGCATGACGCCGAAAATTCAAAAAACGCTCCCGCAGTCCTCGCTGGTCGGAATGTTATTGCAGCAGCAGGAAAAATACCGCATTGTCAAGAGCAACCGCGTCAGCATTTGGCAGCACGACCCGTTTTCGTGGGAAATCCGCGACGGAGAATTTTTCTACCAGGATCGTCTGACGGCGGGCGCAAGGTATCTGGACAGCACGCTCAACCACTGGATCGTCTCGATGACCGCCGAGGAGCGCGAGCGGCTGGTGGATCTGCTTTACCGACTGGTGGACACCGAACAGGTGATGACCGTGGATCAGTTCAAAGCGGGCTGGCAGCAAAATCTTCCCGCCCTGCTTTCCACCGTGTCGCACATGGACGAGCGGGAAAAGGAATTTCTGGTGCGCACGCTCAAAGAGCTGGGCGCGCTGGGCGTCAAAAACTTCCCCGCGCTTTTTTCCGGAATCCCCAAAACGTCCGAAATCGCACAAAATTGATGTTCACTGAGAACCCCCGGGCGGCAGATGCCGCCCGGGGTCTGTTGAAGTTAACCCGCGATTACGGCACCGAGGTCGCCGTCGAAAAGAGATTTTCATGTACGGTTTCCGAAAAACGTCACCGACTTTTGACTTTCGCCGAGGTCAGACTCAAGAAAATTTCTCGCCCCGCGCCTGAAATGGCGCGGGGCGCGGTTTTTTATCAGGGAACGACGATGTCAAATTCAATCAATGAATCCGTTTCCCGAATAGATTTTCATGATTTCCGACAGCGTAATATCGCTGTTCTCAGGCGATTTAAGATTCATTATCGCGCGCGACATATCAGAAGCACTCAATCCGTTTTTCGGCTCATTAAGAAAACTTCCGTTTTCGTCAATTGTCACCTTATAGTACAACTCGTCTTTTCCTTTGAAAAAAATTTTTGCCTTTCCGTCTTTGAAATTGCCGGCACAATAGATTTCCACATTTTTAAAAGCCGGTGCACTGTAATATCTTCTCGCCATAAGCCCGCCGCCCGAACCGGTTTTAAGGAAAAGCACACTGCCGTCACTTTTTACATAAAACAGATTACAGAAGGCGTACCCATTCACTTCACCCCATTTTTCGCCGCACCGCACATATCCGTTGACAAACGACCCGAGTCCGACCTCCGAATACGAGGTTATATCTGTTTCCAGCGGCAATAAATCGCCGTTTTTGTCGAGAATATAGGAAAACTCTTTTCCGTACTCATTTTCAGACAGAAAGACCAAACATTTTCCTTCGGAAAACTGCGAAAAGTCTGTAACTCCACGATATTTTTCGTATGTAAAAACTTCGTTCCCGCTTTTATCAACCACGAGCCAATGATTATTTGAATTTTTCACCCATGCAACTTCATCACTGAAATTATCGAATTCTTTGTAAGTATCCGTCAGATACTTCCCGTGCTTATCGATTGCACGGTACTGATTTTTCCCGACTTTACCCATGCCGCATCATTGCAGAACGGATTGACATCCGCATATTCATCGGTCATTTCTATTAAAAAATTTCCCTTTTCATCAATCAGACCGTAGAGTTGAGTATCAGAATTATAAGTCACCTCACGGCGCGTAACCCATTGTACCCCGTCGCTGAAACTGCTGACAGCTTCGCAATTGAGACGACTGTAATTGATTTTCGGAGTATCATCCTTGCTTCCCAAAGCACAGGAACTGAGAATCATCATTGCAAACATCAATACTGCTGTAACAAAGGTTGCTTTTTTCATTTGAAAACCTCCTGTGTTTCCCAAAGCGTGCTTTTCCTGCACAAACAACCGCTTTTGTTAGTAGACGCAAAACTATGTGGTTGTAATATGCCATTTTGGGATATTATAATTATACCAACTTGGTATAATATTGTCAATATCTTTTTCGGGAGGGAACCTATGCGGTTGAAAGAACTTCGTGAAGCGCGCGGGATGACGCAGCTGTATCTTGCCGATAAGCTGAACATGAGCCAGAACACCGTTTCAAGATATGAGAGCCACAAGCGCGAAGCCGGGTACAAAGAACTGATTGCCATTGCCGATTTTTTTCACGTATCGATCGATTATCTGCTTGAGCGCACCGACGACCCGACCTTCCCGCCGAAAAAACATCCGCCCTCTCTTTGAAGCAGAGGACGGATGTTTAAGTGTCGAAGAACCCCTCCGCGCCTTGTGCCTGAGAAGGCACAGGCGTGGAGGGGTTCGGCTTGACAAAAATCTTTCGTTCTGCGAAATCAGCCGCGCTTCTTCGTCGTCAGCGCGTTGAGCAGCACCACGGTCAGAATAATAATTCCGATGACCACGAAAATTCCGAGCATACCCTTGAGGAGATAGGGCAGATTATCCACAAAAGCCTGAGGATTGAAATTCACAAAACCCCCTCCTTATTTCATAAAGAATTTCAGAATCAGACCGCCGGCAATGACCGACGCAATCTGTCCGGACACGTTCACGCCGATGGCGGGCATCAGCAGGAAGTTCTGATTGTCCTCGGCAAGTCCCATTTTATGCACGATTCTTCCCGACATCGGAAACGCCGAAATGCCCGCCGCGCCGATCATCGGGTTGATTTTCTTTTTCAGGAACAGATTGAGGAATTTCGCAAACAGCACGCCGCCCGCGGTATCCATCACAAAGGCAATCAGTCCCAGACCGAGAATCAGCAGCGTGTCACGGCTCAAAAATTGCTCTGCCCTCATCTGGGAAGCGATCGTGATGCCCAGCAGAAGGGTAATCAGGTTGGCAAGCACCTTCTGCGCCGTCTCGGACAGCGAGTTCAGCACGCCGCACTCGCGGATCAGGTTGCCGAACATCAGGAAGCCGACGAGCGCAACGGCC
>DLVP01000073.1 GCA_003445125.1 Oscillospiraceae bacterium
CCTCCGTGACCATCAGCGGCACTGCCTGACGCTGCATGTTCGATCCCATCAATGCACGGTTGGTATCGTCGTTTTCCAAGAACGGAATCAGCGCGGTTGCAACGGAAACAACCATCTTCGGCGAAACGTCCATGAAATGCACTTTTTCGCGCTCGATCTCCAGAATCTGATCCTGATGACGCGCGGTGACACGCGGATTCACAAACCAGCCGTTTTCATCCAGCGGCTCGTTCGCCTGAGCCACGATATAATCATCCTCGACGTCGGCGGTCATATAGACTACTTCGTCCAGCACTTTTTTCTGCTCCTGATCCACGCGGCGGAACGGCGCTTCCACAAAGCCGTACTCGTTGATCCGCGCGAAGGTTGCCAGATACGAAATCAGACCGATGTTCGGACCTTCCGGCGTCTCGATCGGGCACATTCTGCCGTAGTGCGTATAATGCACGTCACGAACCTCGAATCCCGCACGGTCACGCGACAGACCGCCCGGTCCCAGTGCGGACAGACGGCGTTTGTGCGTCAATTCCGCCAAGGGGTTGGTCTGATCCATGAACTGCGACAGCGGAGAAGAACCGAAGAACTCCTTGATCGCCGCCACCACGGGACGGATATTGATCAGTGCCTGCGGGGTGATCGCGTCCATATCCTGCTGCTGCAGGGTCATGCGCTCGCGCACCACGCGCTCCATACGGGTGAAGCCGATACGGAACTGATTTTGCAGCAGCTCGCCCACCGAACGGATACGGCGGTTGCCCAGATGGTCGATATCATCGGTATTGCCGATGCCGTTGTTAAGGTTATTGACATAGTTGATCGACGCGAAAATATCGTCGATGGTGATATGGTTCGGCTGAAGCTCCGCCGCGCGCGCACGGATGGTCTGTTCCAGCTCGTCCTCGGGGGTATTCTCCAGAATCTCGGTCAGCACATTCAGGCGGACTTTTTCGTTGATGCCCAGTGCCTTGAAGTCAATATGCAGTTTTTCCGGCACGAAATCCGAAATTTCCACCATGCCGTTGGAAATGACCTTGATCGCCTTGCCGTCCACATCGACAAACGCCACGCTCACGCCGCGCTTTTCGATCAGCATCGCCTTTTCGCGGGTGACAAGCTCGCCCGCTTCCGCCAAAATTTCTCCCGTAAACGGATCGGCAACCGGCTGTGCCAGCGTATGTCCGCTCAGACGTGCGGAAATGCCCAGCTTCTTATTATATTTATAGCGTCCGACTCTCGACAGGTCATACCGGCGGGTATCGAAGAACAGTCCTTCCAGGTGCTGCTGTGCGCCGTCCACGGTGGGCGGCTCGCCCGGACGCAGCTTTTTGTAGACTTCGATGAGGGCTTCTTCCCGCGTTTTCGCCGGATCCTTTTCCATTGTTTTGATGAGCAGCTCATCATCGCCGAAATAATCCAGAATTTCCTGATCGGTACCCAGTCCGAACGCACGGATCAGCGTCGTCACCGGGAACTTGCGGTTTTTATCGACATGAACATAGAACACGTCCTGGGAATCCGTCTCGTATTCCAACCATGCGCCGCGGTTCGGAATCACCGTAGAGGTGAACAGCTTCTTTCCGGTCTTATCGAACGTGCGGTCATAATACACACCCGGAGAACGCACCAACTGAGACACGATGACACGCTCGGCGCCGTTGATGACAAACGTGCCGCTTTCGGTCATGATCGGGAAATCACCCATGAACACTTCCTGTTCCTTGATTTCTCCCGTTTCCTTATTCAGCAGGCGCACGCGCACGCGCAGTGCTGCGGAATAGGTCGCATCGCGGACCTTGCATTCCTCCACGCTGTATTTCGGAGTGCTGTCAAGGGTGTAATCAATGAAATCCAACACCAGATTTCCGGAAAAATCCGTGATTGCGGCGACGTCGTCGAACACCTCTTTCAACCCTTCATTGAGAAACCACTCATAAGAGTTTTTCTGGATTTCAATGAGGTTTGGCATCCGAAGCACTTCATTGATCTGCGAAAAACTTGCTCTGACATTCTTGCCCAACTGCACCGGCTTGATTTTCAGACCTTTTTCTGCCGCGAGATCCGAAATGTGCTGTGCCTGCTGCTTGATGTCATTTACCATAGGCGCGTTCACTCCATTCTTAAGATTGACAGTTCCAAAAAAGTTGTTCGCATAATCGATATTTTCGGCAAAAACGCTTGCATTTTTGCTATCGATATGGTATACTGTTTTTAGGCTGTGGGTATATATAGCCATTATGATACAGTATAATAGTATATTACAGTGCGGCGCGCTTGTCAAGAGCCTTCGCGCTATTTTTTTATTTTTTTGCGTTTTTTTCTTTACAAACCCCCTTCCGATGTGGTATGATTTCTTATTATAATATAAGGAAGTGACCGTTTGATGGCACATCTCGTGATTCCCGAACATTACCGCCCCGTGCTTTCTCTGTACGACACGCAGAAGGCGATCGGTCTGATCAGCCGTCTGTTTGAAGATATGCTCAGCGGCGCGCTCAATCTGCGCCGTGTGTCCGCCCCGCTGTTCGTTGAAGAAAACAGCGGACTCAACGACGACCTCAACGGTGTGGAGCGCGCCGTCGGCTTTGACATTCCTGACGCGCACAAAAACGCCCAGGTCGTACATTCGCTTGCCAAGTGGAAGCGCCGCGCCCTCGCCGACTACGGCTTTGAGGTCGGCACCGGACTGTACACCAACATGAACGCCATCCGCCGCGACGAGGAGCTGGACAATCTGCACTCCGTCTATGTCGATCAGTGGGACTGGGAAAAAGTAATCCGTGAAGAGGATCGCACCGTCGATTTTCTGAAGGACACTGTGCGGCGCATTGTCGGCGCCATATGCGAAACCGAAAAGACGCTGCGCACCGTGTACCCGCAATTGGTCACCCGTCCCGCCGCGGGAGAAGAAATTACCTTTATCACCACGCAGGAGCTGGAGGATCTTTACCCGACGCTCACGCCGAAGGAACGGGAAAACGCCTTCGTGCGCGAACACAAGACCACCTTTCTCATGCAGATCGGCGGAAAGCTGAAATCGGGACAGCGCCACGACGGCCGCGCCCCCGATTACGACGACTGGTCGCTCAACGGTGACATCCTTTTCTGGAACGAAACGCTCGGACAGGCGTTTGAGGTGTCCTCCATGGGCATCCGCGTCAG
>DLVP01000051.1:0-5230 GCA_003445125.1 Oscillospiraceae bacterium
TGGATGATCACGCCGCTGTTTTGTTTGACCATCTGCGACATCACCGCATGGTCAAAATACAGCACACCCTTAAGGTTGAGGTCAATGCTGAAATCATAGACATCGATCGGTGCTTCCCAGAACGGTCCGTTTTGATGACACAGGCGCATTTCCGCACCGCCCGCACAGCAGACCAGTACATCGATGCTTCCGAACGCCTTGACCGTCTCGTCCCGCACACGGCAAACCGACGGATAGTCCCGCACATCGATCGCAAAGCCGAGCACTTCGGCAGGAATTGCCCGAAGCTCCTCCACGCAGCGGGAAAGTGCTTCCTCGTTGACGTCCACCAGCACGACCTTTGCGCCTTCGTGCGCCATATTTTTTCCGGTCAGAAATCCGATTCCGGAAGCACCTCCGGTAATTACTACGGTTTTTCCTTTGAAACTCATGACCATTCCTCCTTTTTCTTCAGTATAGTCGATTGACAGGAAGAAAAAAAGAGAATATACTATGATAAAACGCAACGATTCTACTTTCGGAGGTTTTTATGGACTTCAAAGACGCCGCCGTTCAATACCTGAAAATTGCCAGATATTCGCATAAGCCCGAGAGCCTTGAGGATTTTCTCAAGCTCCCGCGTCCGTTTTACGCCCTCGCCTTCATGGAGCAAGGAACCGCTACATTTGTATCGGGGGAGCAGTCGCTCACGCTGCATCCGGGAGAATGTCTGCTGATTCCCCGCGGGACGGTCTATCAGAGCTTCTGGCACGGAGACCTCCCGGTGCATCTCACCTGCCACTTCGGATTTGTTTCCGATGCGCCGTTTGCGGATCGGGACATTCCGATGCAGATTCTGTGCGATGCGTCGCTCGGAGAGCTTACGAAGAAGCTCTATGCCGAAAAGGACGGCGAAATGCTTTCAAAGCTCGCGGTGTTTTACACGCTCTGCGCCCGGTTGTACGATGTGATGCAATACACGCCCAAACCGCAGCCCGACCCGCGCCTTGCCCCTGCGTTTTCTTTTTTGCAGGGTGTTCGGGGCGACACGGTGTCGGTGGAAATGCTCGCGCGGCTGTGCCACATGAGTCCGTCGTATTTTTACGCTTGCTTTCACCGCGCCACCGGGTCTTCGCCGATCGTCTACAAGCAGGCGCTTGCCGTACAGTATGCGACACAGCTGCTGTGCGACCCGTCGTTGTCCGTGGAGCTGATTGCGGAGATGGCGGGATTTGCGTCCTCGTCGTATTTCCGCCGTGTGTTTCGCCATTTTATGTGTCAGTCGCCGCGCGACTACCGCCGCGCACTGCTCGAAGCGCTGTCACCGTCCGCAGCAGCGCAGTAACGTCCGATACAGCGTCAGCTCCCAATCGGGCGAATAGGGGTTTTGCGCTTCGTCTGTGATATATTCGGCGAACGCGCGCATCATGCCGTCATAGCGGTCATACGGTCCGACCGAAAAGCTCTCGCCCGCATCAAGCCAGGAATCCACGGTGTACAGCCGCCAATCGGTGTACTGTCCGTCTTTTCCCCACCGTTCGATCGGCTTGATCTCGACGGTTGCCTTCGTACCCGTGATCACCAGCTGCCGCCGCAAAAAGCCGCCGCGCTCGTAATCGTAGGTTTTGATCAGCGTATTGCCGCGTGGATAACGCAGAATCGCCATGCCGAAATCCTCACAGCCGACCCCCTCGCACCCTGTGGTACGGTTCATCGGCAGGATTTCCTGCGGCTCGCCCTGCAATTGCAGTGCCAGATCGACCAGATGGCACCCCAAAAAGAACATCATCCCGCCCGGAACCGTTTCCAGCCAGCGGCGGGTGGCTTCGTCGTGGCGGCAGTTCATCTGTGCTTCCACACTGACAATCTCGCCGAATTCCCCCGCCTTGGCACGGCGAAGCACTTCCTGAATCACAGGATTATAGCGGTACATATACCCGGTATGAAACACCTTTCCCGACGCTTTGACTGCGGCAATGAGTTCTTCAAACGCCGTAAGGTCGAATCCGCCGGGTTTTTCCATATGTACGTGTTTTCCCGCCCGGATTGCCATGAGCGCATATTTGGTCAGATACGGTTCCTCTGTTTCCACCGCTACCGCTTCCACGGTCGGGTCCGACAGAATTTCCTCCACGCTTTTTTCGGGGACGGCGCTCATACGTTCGACAATCTCCGGAAAACGCTCGTGTTCGCGTTCGGGAAACGCCACGGCGGTCAGGTCGAACACCTCGGACTGCTTGCAAAGACTGTCAAACGTCATGATGCCGTGACTTGTGCGATTGGTGCCGATCTGTGCGATCTTCACTTTTCTCATCACAGTTTCCTCCAATCAAACTGCACCAGCGGGAAGGAGGCTTCTTCGGCGAGGCGGGCGTAGACTGACGGCGCTTCCTGCGGGGCGTGCGTTTCCTCCACTAGGTCGGAAAGGGTGAGACGGTGCGTATGAATCAGGCTCTGTACCGCCGCCACATCATCCTTCAGCGTCCACCAACCGGGCGACGACTCGGTTTCCGGACGCGCCAGCGTATGTGCGCCGACCAAAGTGATTCCCGGACCGTGGACTTTTTTATAGTAATCTACCGTGAAATTCGGATTTCGGGTACAGCCGAGCAGCGCCACCCGTCCGAACCGCCGCATGACATCCAGAATCCCGTTGAGTCCGCCGCCGTTTCCCGTGACCTCAATGCCGACCGCCGCGCCGCCCGTGAGTGCTTTGACGTTTTCGGCAAAATCCGCTTCAAACGGATCGAACGCGGCGTCCGCGCCCGCTTTGAGTGCTTCGTCCCGACGCACGGGGTTCGGATCCACCGCGACAATCGGTGTGGCTCCCGCCGCACGCAGCAATTTGACCGCGACCAGTCCCAGCACGCCCGCACCCATCACGACGGCACTTTCGCCGATCTCCAGACGGCATTTGCGGATTGCCGCCAGCGGGAACGAGGCAATATGCCACAATGCCGCTTCTTCAAAAGAAATGGCGTCGTCACGGATGAGGTGGACATTCTTTTCGGGAGACAGGCAGTACTGCGAATGTGTGCTCCAGAAAAGCGCCACACGGTCGCCGGGTTTCACGGAGGTGACACCCTCGCCGACCGCTTCCACCACGCCGGAGGAGCTGTATCCCAGCACCCGCGGGAACTGTGCCGTCGCAGCGCTTTCGCTGAGCTTCACGTTCGGATCGCCGATCAGGTTGGCGCGTTCCGTGCCGCTGCTGACCGTGGAAACCGCGAGCTTCGTCAGCACCTCGCCCGCTCCGGGCAGGCGGTAGTCGCAGGGCAGCAGTTCGGCAGTTTTCGGTTTTGTGAAAACAATAGAACAATTTTCCATAGTATCCCTCGCTTTCTGTCTTTAGCATACCACTTGACACGCGCGGAAACAATCGTGTATACTGTAAAAAAAGAGGTAAAATTCTCCAAAGGAGGACGGTATGGAATACGAACGTTTTTTCAGCGGTTTTCTGTTCTGCCGTATTGTGTTTCACCGCTTTCACCGCACCGATCATCTCCGTGACAACGGCTCACCGATGCACTACATCGGCGTCATGCTTTCGGGGAACAGTCTGCTCGTCTCCGAGCGGCAGACCGTTTCGCTGAAGGCGGGGGATGTGTTTTTCATTCCGAAGGGGTATTCATACGAATCGCGCTGGACACCCGAAAACGAGGAAGTGGCGTGGATTTCGCTGGGATTTGATCTTTTCCCGTTTCCGTTTTCGTTTTCCATGCAAAAGCTCTCTCCCGACGAGGAGGCGATGCAGTGGCTGCAAAAAATCGTGCAGACGCCGGTGGTCAACGAAAAAACCGTCGGGTATCTCTATGCATTTTTATGCTCGACGGTTTCCTCCGCTCCGCAGACCGCCGTGGATCGCGCGATTGCCATGATGCGGCAGGACGCGCAGGCAAAAATCTCCGAAATTGCCGAACGCTGCCACATCAGCGAATCGGGGTTGTATGCACTGTTTCAGCACGAGCTTCACAAAACGCCCAACGAAGTGCGGCGGGAGGTGCTGTGCGAACAGGCACAGCGGCTGCTGCTGACCACCGATCTGAGCGTGGAGGACATCAGTCGGCTGTTGGGGTTCAGCTCGTCGTCGTACTTTCGCAAAGTGTTTTTTTCCGGCACAAAGAAAACACCGCGGGAATACCGACGTTCCAAGCAGTTTTCCGACTGAGCGGCGAATAAAAAATTGTCCGTCCGCCAAAAAGAATTGCAAATATTGAAATTTCATGATAAACTTAGGAAAAGTCTTTTAAAAAGGAGAAATGCCCATGCCGATTTCTTATAACGAAGCGACCCGAACCTTCAAACTGGATACCGCCACTTCGACTTACTTGATTTCCGTATATCAGGAGGGGTATATCCTCAACCTGTATTACGGTGCAAAAATTCCCGAAAGCTATGTACCGGACAGAGAAATCCTCCCGCCCAGCGCTTCCTTCAGTGCTTACAGTCCCGCCTCAGGATTTTCTCCCGACGTCGCTCCCATGGAGTACGGCACCTTCGGAGCCGGAGATATGCGCATTGCTGCGCTTGCCGTGCGCAACCGCGACGGCAACAATGTGACCGATATCCGCTACACCGGGCATAAAATCTACGCCGGCAAGCCGCCCATTCCCGGGCAGCCTTCGTCCTACGCGGAAAACGACGGCGAAGCCGATACCCTTGAAATTTACGCCGAGGATGCCGTAACCGGGCTGAAAATCACGCTGATCTACACGGTTTTTTCCGATCAGGGCGTTATGACGCGGCGGGTGCGGGCGGAAAACGGAAGCGACGCGCTGCTGAAGCTTGAGCGCATTTTCAGTATGTGCCTTCCCCTGCCCTCCATGGATTACGATCTCATTACGCTCTACGGTCGGCACGCCATGGAACGCAATATCGAACGCCGTCCTCTGGCGCACGGGGTGCAGGGGGCAGAAAGCAGCCGCGGGGTGTCGGGACACTCCCAGAACCCCTTTGCCGCCTTGGCGGAAAAAAATGCCGACGAAGAGCGCGGCGAGGTTTACGGATTCAATTTCGTTTATTCCGGCAACTTCTCCGCTTTGTGCGAATGTGATTACAACGGCACCTCTCGCTTCCTTATGGGCATTAACCCCGTCGGCTTCGGCTGGAATCTTGCACCGGGCGAGGTGTTTGACACGCCGGAGGCGGTGATGGTTTACACTGCCGAGGGGTTGGGCGAAATGAGCCGCATTTTCCACCGTTTTTACAATAATAACCTTATACGCGGCAAATATAAAACCGAAAAGCGCCC
>DLVP01000051.1:5303-16341 GCA_003445125.1 Oscillospiraceae bacterium
GGCGCTTTTGCCCGTGAAGCCAAGAAGCTCGGAATCGAACTGCTGGTGATGGACGACGGTTGGTTCGGCAAACGCAATGACGACCATTCCTCTCTCGGCGACTGGGTGGTCAACGAAGACAAATTGCCCGGAGGTCTCGCCCGTTTGATTGAACGGGTGGAAGACGAGGGGCTGAAATTCGGCATATGGTTCGAGCCGGAAATGATTTCGCCCGACTCCGATCTGTTCCGCGCTCACCCGGACTGGCACGTGCACGTGCCGGGACGCACACCGATGCTCGGACGTGATCAGTACGTACTGGACGTTTCCCGCAAGGATGTCCGCGACGCCGTCTGGGAACAAATGCGGGCGATTCTCTCCACCGGACGCATCAGCTATCTCAAGTGGGACTTCAACCGCAACATCACCGATCCCGGTTCTCCTCTGCTCCCGGAAGATCGGCAGGGCGAGTTTTTCCACCGCTTCACCCTCGGCACCTATGACATGATGAACCGTCTGACCACGGAATTTCCCGATATTTTGTTTGAAAATTGCTCCGGAGGCGGCGGAAGATTCGATCCCGCCATGCTGTATTATTCACCGCAGATCTGGGCAAGCGACAACACCGACCCCATCGAACGGCTGTACATTCAATTCGGCACCTCGATGTGCTATCCGGCTTCTTCGATGGGTGCGCACGTCTCCGCCTGCCGCCGCACCGGCTACGAAACCAAGGGCAATGTGGCACTTTGGGGCACCTTCGGCTACGAGCTGGACCCGGTCAAGCTCAGTGACGGCGACCGCGAAATTATCCGCCGACAGGTGGCTCTGTATCACGACACGTATGATCTGATCCGAAACGGCGACCTGTACCGAATTATCTCCCCGTTTGAAAATGCGTTCCATGCCGTCTGGCAGATCGTGAGTGAGGACAAAAATCGCACCATCCTGACCATCGTGACCATGCGAGCCGACAACAAGCGCTTGATTGTGCGGCTGCGCGGTCTTGATCCGGAGAAAATTTATGAAAACGAAGAAACCGGCAAGAGATTTTCCGGTGCGCTGCTGATGAACGCGGGAATCAATTGTTCCGACATTGCCGTTCACGACGGCGAAAGCAAAGTGCTGCTTTTCCGGGCAATATAAAATCGTCGACAAAGCACCCGCGCCCCGCTTTCGGTAAAATACCGAAAGCGGGGTGCGGGGTTGTTTGCCTTTATACGGGGGATTTTTTGCCGGATATCCGTCTGCTGCACGTTTTTCACCGACAGTCCCCGCCCGACGGAAGAAATTTCTTCCGTCGGGCGGGGACTGTGCTTATCCGAAGGCTCACGCTTCCATTTCTTTTTTAATTCTGCCGATTTTCATCAGCGTTTTCAGCACGCGTCTTGCGCAGACATACACTTCCTCGCGCGACAGCTCGCCGCTGTCCAGCGCCTTGGTCACGCCGTCGATATCGCCCGTCGCCATTTTCAGGTCGTGTCCCGCTTTCAGTTCCGCCACATGGGTCGAATCGTTCCACCAGTCGGTCATGAAAATGCCGTCCCAGTGCCACTCGTCGTGCGGAATCTCGGTGATCAGCGGATAGCTCTCGCACACCTTGACATCGTTGACGTGGTTATAAGAACTCATCATGCACCACGGGTTGCTTTCCTTGCAGGTGCGCTCAAAGGCTTTCAGATAAATCTCCCGCAGTGCTCTGCCGGAGACGCGGCTGTTGGATTTCAGGCGCTCATATTCCGTGCTGTTGGCGGTATAGTGTTTGAGCACCGCCGCGACGCCCTTCGACTGGAGCGCACGGATATAGAAAATTGCCGTTTCCGAAGCCAGATACCGATCCTCGGAATAGTACGAGCAGTTTCTGCCGCCGATCGGATTTCTGAGGATATTGATGGACGGACCGAGCAGGAAGTCCACGTCATAGGCAAGGCATTCCTCTGCCATGCACAGTCCGTTTTCATAATACAACTCCCGATTGAACGTCGCCGCCAGCACCATGCCGACCGGGAAAGCGATCGGAAACTGTCCGACCTGCCGCAAGCCGCACGGACCGTCCGACGTCTGACCTGCGGGAACGCCGCGTTCAAACAGCGGATGATTACAGCCGACATCGCCGCCCGGCGTGCGGTTTTCGGAAGTTCCCGACACAATCGTCGCCAGTTCGCGGTTGCTCAGCTGATCCAAAAATGCCTGCATCAACGAAGGATCGCGGTACACGTCCTTCAACTGAATTCCGATTTTTTCATACATATCGGGGCTGTCGAGCAGTTTGCGTTTTTTTGCCGCGGACGCCGCTTTGTTTTCCGTTTCTTCGTCGCGGACATCCACCGTCACCTCGGCATCGGTTCTTTCCAGATAAAGCTGACTGATCAGCGGGAACGGCACGCACGCCGACGAAATTTTCAGATACACCGTACCCTGCATCAGCGAAATCGGGAATCCGTCGCTGACACCGAAGCGGCGCGGTTCACCGTTTTGGTAAGTCTTTTTCAGCAATTTGCCCGTCAGCGGCTGCACAATATTGGACGCCAACACGGCAAACACCTTGTTTACCGGCTTTTCCTCGTCGCAGGTAGCATATTTGAAGCTGAGCAGATAGGTTCCCGCCTGCTTGACCTCCAGTTTATACACCACGGTTTTTCCCACGGCGTAGAAATTGGTGATGTACGACCCGCGGTTGCCGTTGCCGTCGTCGTCAAAGTTCGCGGTATTGATCGCATAGTCGCTTTCGTACATATTGATCGCTTCGATCGTGGTTTTTCCCGTACCTTCGACCGCAGTCACCGCTTCAACCTTTTCAAATTCCATTTCACGGACGTCGATGCCGTCTTTTTTCACCGTCACCGCGAACTCGCACCGTCCCAACGGCAGTGCAAACTCCGCCCGATTCTGATGGAATTTCAGATCCTTCAGCGGCGCGCCGTTGATCTGAATTTCCAACGCGTCATCGGAAACCGGCGCGCCGACAAACGTCAGTCGGTAGCCGCCGCCCGTTCCGGGGAGCAGAGAATACACGCACCGTTCCCCCGCTTTGCAGTCGGCAAAGGACTCGCCCTTTCTATTGCGGGCGGCGCTCACGGGAAGGATCGTTTTTCCGATCGCACTGATGGCAAAATCCCGTCCCTCGCCCGACGGCTGCGGCAATTCTTCCATACTGCCGCTTCTTGTCAGGCGCTTCGGCAGGGTGGTCACCAGCGGATGGCACTTTTCAAGCACGCGGGTTGTCTCCTCCCGATGCTCGCCCACGGGATGCGTATCATGCGAATCGGTGCCGAGCAGGATGCTGTACACGCCTTTTTCCATCACCCACGCGTTTTCTTCGGAAATCACGCCGAGGTCGTCAAACGACGCCATGTCGTCCGCTTTCAGCGTCATGCGCAGAATCTGGCTTTCTCCGGGCGCAAGCAGCGCGGTTTTCTCAAAGTTGCACAGTTGTTTTGCCGGTCCGCTCAGCCGTGCGCCGTCCTCGGGCTGAGGAACCGCATAGTACAGCTGCAACACCTGTTTTCCCGCCGTTTTGCCCGTGTTGGTAACCTTCGCCGCCACGGTGATTTCACCGTCTTTTTCTTCAAACGTCTCATCGGTCACGGAAAACGTCGTATACGACAGACCGAAGCCGAACGGGTACACTACATTTCGGCTTTTTTCCGGAAAGCTCTCGAAATAGCGGTAGCCGACGTACACGTCCTCTTCGTAATCCTGCAGCAGTCCGCCGCCGTGCTGTCCGAAGGACTTTGACGACGGATAATCCTCATAGCGTTTTGCCAATGTCACCGTGAGTTTTCCCGACGGATTGATCTTTCCCGTCAGAATTTCCGCCATCGCGGGATTTCCGTTGACGCCGAGGTGGTTTAAGTACAAGATTCCTTTGATATGGCAGGTGTCAAGGAAGCTCAGATCAATGCTGCATCCGATATGGAGCAGCAGCACCACGTCGTCAAACACCTTGCACACATTCCGCACCATTTCTTCTTCCGTGTCGCTGAGCAGATAGTCTCCCTTTTCGACGTTCATGTCGCTGTTTTCATAGCTGCTTCGCGTGATTACGATGATCGCTGTATCCGCGCCGCGCGCCTTCGTTTGGCGCGCCAGTTCTTCGCTGACGTCCATTTCGGGGAAAAAATGTCCCTGTTTCCACGCACCGTTGGTACGGAGCATATAGTCCTTGCGCCACTGCGCATACGTGTCATACAGTGTTTTGTCAATCTCAATGCCCGCCTCACAAATGGCAGCGGTGATTCCCACCGCTTTTGTCTGATCGACTTTCGACCCGTCATTTGCGACCTGGTCGTTCTGCGCGGAGCCGAAAACGGCGATTTTTTTCCCTTTGAGCGGAAGAATACCGTCCTCGTTTTTCAGAAGCACCACGCCTTCCCCCGCCACACGGCGGCAGAAGTCGATGCGTTGTTCCTTTTCAGCAAAATTGTGTTCCATGAAGTCCTCTCCTTTTCCCGTGAAAATCAGGCTTTTTTGCCGCGTTTTTTTGCAAAAATCACAGCAACTCCCGCCGTCAACACAACGGCTCCTCCCACAACCCAAAGAATCCATGCCTTTGTCGGATTTTTCGGTTGGGTGTCGGCAGCGCTTGTCTCTCCCGGTGATGCCGTGCGTTCGGTTCGTTTGCAGATTCTGCAAATTCTCCCCTCCACGCCGCTGCCGTTTCGCACTTCCTCCCATTCATGGGGAGCAACGTCCGATTTTTCCGAGCAGGCACAGCTATGCCAATGGTTCTGTTCATCCGATTCCCACAGTTCTCCGAACGTATGCGTATGATCCTCCGTCAGCAAGAACGTATACCCGCAATCGGCACACATGCGGGTATTCCCCTCCTGCGTGAAGCGGTGCGCGGATTCGTCCCTGAATCCGCAGACCGAGCAAACACGCCAATGCGCCGTCTCGCTTTTTTCCCAATTTTCCGGATAGGTATGTTGAACACGGCGTTTCGCGCCGCACACGTTGCAGGTGTCGTCACAGTCGTTGTCGTACTCATGCGCCGTCGTCTGTGTTTTTTCGGAGCATCCACGGCATTCTTTCCAATGCTCGCGTTCGTCAAAGCTCCAGTTTTCCTCATAGTCGTGCGTGTGATTTTTGATCGGTTCGATCACATAGCCGCACACCGTACACGTCTGCGCGGTTGTTTCGGTTGCCGCCGCAGACGGGGAATGTTTTTCCTCGCCTGTGCGTGCGCCGCATTTGGTGCAGACGTGCCAATGTGAATTTTCGTCGTAATTAAAGCGCGTCGAATAGGTATGGTCACAACCCACCGTGATTTTCACAGATTCCGTTTCGGTCGCAGCGTCGCCGTTTTCCGTTTTGATCACGGTTTTGCAGCCCACCTCCGAAGTGACGCCTTCTTTTTTTGCTTTCAGCACAAAAGTGAACACTTTGGTGTTGATATCGGTCGGTTTTTCAAAGGCGATGACGCCGTTTCCGTTTCTTATATCAAAATCCGACAGTAAGCCTGCGATTTCCCACGTGCCGGAAACCAGCTCCAACACTTCGCGATCGTAACTCGGAATCACACCCACCGCCTTCGCGGCATCCGCGCCGGAAACCGTCACGGAAAACGTGATTTCGTCCGCCGTTTGCACCTGCTGTGAAGAAGCGGTGACACGGATCTTCGCCGTACCCGCTGCAAATCCTCCCGTGGCAACCGTCAAAAACAGGATTGCCGACAGAAGAAGTGCCGATATTTTTTTCACAGGAGCACCTCCGTTTCATAAAAAATCCCCCCGGGGACACCGGGGGGATTTTTCTTTGCTTTACCGGTTATCAAACCGATTTTCTTTTGTTTTCTCGGTTATCGAACCGACTTTTTCTTTTTGCTTGCCACGATAGCGAGGAACACGATCAGGCTGGAGAGAAGAATGATGCTGACAGCCACGGTGCTGATGATTACCAGTTCGCCGCCGGTCGGGGTGTTCTTCTTGCCTTCGTTCTTTGTTGCTTCCTCATACGCGCGATCCGCAGAATCGGAATTGGTATTTCTTTTTGCACGAACCGTCACAGTGGTGATCGCACTTGCGTCCGCATTTGCGGTTGCTTTCATACGGATCTCATAGTCGCCTGCTGCCAGTCCGGTGATTTCCGTGCCGGTGCAGTCTTTCCACGTCGTCTCGCCCACTTTGCGGTATTCCATCTTATCGCTCACGCCTGTGATCTTTCCGGTGCTCTCGCCGGGTACTGTCGGAGCCACACCGTTCAAACCGGCGGGTTTGTTCTGCGTGCCTTTGCCGATCGTAAAGGTGGCTTCTTTGGTCTCGATCACATAGTTGCCGCCGTCTTTATTCGTGACGGTGACTTTCGCAGTACCTGCATTGGTGTTATCGGTGACGTTGACAGTATACTCGGTCGCCGGAATCACCTTCGTGCCGTCTTTGACCACGACCGTCGGGATGATTGCTTTTCCGGTGTACTTATACGTGCCGGTGACTTCCACAGTCGGGGTCACGGTCTTTTTGTCGATCTTCCAGGTAATGGTCTTTGCAGCCGTTGTGCCGTCTGCCCATTTATATCCGCTCTTCAGTGCAGCGGTAGCGGTATAGCTGCCTGCGTTGGTTGCCTTATGACCGCTGAGGGTGTATCCCGTGCCTTCCGCGACACCGATCTGCTCGGAGCCGTTATAGATCAGTCCGCTGATCGCCGTCGGAACGGAAACGGATGTTGCGCCTGCGCTGATGACTACCTGCGTTGCCGCACTTGCGGTCTGGTTTGCGTTCTCTTTGAAGCGAACTTCATAGGTTCCTGCTGCCAGCCCGGTGATTTCCGTGCCGGTGCAGGCTTTCCATGCCGTCTCGCCCGCTTTGCGGTATTCCATCTTATCGGTCACGCCCGTGATCTTTCCGTCAGAAGCGGTATCGATCGAAGGAGCCACACCGTTGAGTCCGCTCGGCGCGTTCTGCGTGCCTTTTTCAATCTCGAAGTAGGTTTCCTTGGTGTTGATGATATAGTTGCCGCCGTCTTTGTTCGTCACGGTGACCTTTGCGCCGTCGCCGGCGTTGATGTTATCGGTGACGTTGACATTGTACTCGCTTGCCGGAATCACCTTTGTGCCGTCTTTGACCACAACCGTCGGGATGATTGCCTTGCCGGTATACTTATACGTGCCGGTGATTTCCACAATCGGATTGACGGTTGCTTTGCCGATTGACCATTTGATAGTCTTTGCAGCCGTAGTGCCGTCGTTCCACTTGCAGTAGGGCTTCAAAGTTGCCGTCGCGGTATATTCGCCCGCATCGGTCGCTTTGAAAGTGCCGGAAAGGGTATACAGTGTAGTCGCATCATCGCCGGACATGGAGCCGCTTCCGGGCGCCACACCGTTGAGCTCAGAACCGGTATAGGTCAAGCCGACCATCGCGGTGGGGTCCGAATAGATTTCATCATACACGGTAACTTCGCAGGTAGCGGTTTTACCGTTGACGGTCTTTGCGGTGATCGTCGCTTTTCCTTTGCCCACGGCTTTGATTTCGCCGTTATTCACAGTAACCACGTTCTTATCGGAAGAGGTCCAGGTCACGGTCTTATCGGTTGCCGTATCGGGAGCAACGGTTGCCGCCAATGTATCGGTATTGCCGACAAACAACTCCAGCGTGGTTTTGTTCAGCGTGATTCCCGTTGCCGGC
This sequence comes from Oscillospiraceae bacterium, assembly GCA_003445125.1. Classification (GTDB taxonomy): domain Bacteria; phylum Bacillota; class Clostridia; order Oscillospirales; family Ruminococcaceae; genus UBA11540. The sequence goes on from DLVP01000051.1 coordinate 12,905, forward strand.
TTCGGTGCGGCGGTGACTGTGATGGTTGCCGGGATGCAAGTCGGATTTTTGGTTTTCCAACTTTCATCTTCTCCTCCGTCTGCAACGAGGTTAATCAGTTTAACCTCATAATTCTTTACGGTTGCATCACTGTTAACGGTACACTGAAATTTCATCAGTGCGATTTTTTCGGTTCCGGCGAAATCTTTGGAACCGTAACCGTTTAAGATCATATTAGGATCCGGGGTCCATTCTAATGCGTCACGACCGAGAGTATCCTTAATACCATCTTCAAGTCTTCCGCTACCTGTAACAAAGGTTAAACCATCAGGAATAACAAGAGCGCCTTCCAGGCATGTCATTGTTCCTGTTTGCTGCATGTAGATGGTGAAATTGATAGTATCACCGGGGTGCGCTGTTGTTTTGTCGGCTTCAACCGAAAAAGTAAAGGTTGATTGCGTTGGTGCAGCCATTGCAGGCGCTGCAGTTGCCAGCATTGCAAAGACCATGACAAAACAAAGCAGTAGGGATGTGATTCGCTTGTTCATGACCAAGCTCCTCCTTAAGAATATATTTGCGGACGTTCCTATACGCACCGTCTTCCGGGGTCTCGCTTGGTCCCGAAAACGGCGGCGCAGATTTCTCTGCGATTATATTCTTAAACCGTTACCCCGCCCCATATGGCGTATGGGCGGAAACATCGGTGTTAAGACAGGTTAATTGATTTTTACCACATTAGGCTTTTCCCTTTTGCATGGAGATTAATTCTATTAACATCGCTCGTGTTAACTCTTCCGTCACCGGTTACATCTGCGCAGGCAAATTCATAAGCGTTCAAAGTAGTTTTACCTTTTGCCTGAAGATTTGCTCTGTTGACATCACTGGTATTGACTCTGCCATCGCCGTTGATGTCGCCCTTCAGGCGGATTTCCACATCCTGCTTCACATCGCTCGTACCCACGGTAACCGTATAGGTGCGGGTGACATGGCTGCGTTTGCTGATTTCCAGCGTATAGGTGCCTGCCGCCACATCGGTGAAGTTATAAGTCGTAACCCCGGGAACCAGTGTTGTATATCTCACACGCACATCGTTCTTCAGCAGGTTCACGGTCACATCGCTGTCGCCCGTGCTGTCAACAAAGCTCTTGACGTTACCGGAAATCGAAATGCCAACACTCGGTTCGAGAATCAGCGGACTTGCGGTCGCAGTGGTATCACAGGAAATGCGGGTTTCTTTTCCCGCAGCGTCCTTGCAGCGCAAGGTCACATTGACGGAAACGTCGCTTTTTCCCAATTTTGCATCGGCTTTGGCTTTCAGTGTCATTTCAAACACCGGCGCCGTACCGCTTACGGCAATCGGAGTTTCCCACGCACCGGCGATGGTGTTCTTATCGTCCAGATCAGCTTTTATCTTCGGCTGTTCGGCGGTTTTCCATTCGTACGAAACGAACTCAAACACATCGAAATCCACCGTTTCACTCAAATCCATCATGATTGCCGTTACATCGGAAGCACTGTCCACTGTCACAGAAAAGGTAATCTGACTGCCGCGCGGCACTGCAGGGTAATTGCCTTTCACAGTAACTGTCGGTGTCGCTGCAAATGCCGGCACACTCAGTGCCAGAACCGTTGCCAGAACCAAGACAACGGAAACGAGGGACAACCATTTTTTCTTCATAACGCCTCTCCTTACAACCGTCTCACGGCAATATTTTTCGATTTCTTGCCTAGTTTATTCCAAGTATACCATTTCCGATTTCAAAAATCAAGGCATTTGTATGCTTTTACCATATTTTTTTCTTACGATCTACCGTTTTTTTCCATTTTCATTTTTTCCGCGCGAACGGTTGATTTTCGCGGTGTTTTCTGCTAAACTGTTAAAAAAGGAGTGGGTTTTGTGAAAACCGTGGTGATTACCGGCGCTTCCCGCGGAATCGGCAGGGCGACGGCGCTTTTGTTTCTGAAACGCGGCTGGCAGGTGATCGGGGTGTACCGCCGCAGCGACGATGCCGCCGAAGAACTGCGGCAGGCGGGCGCGGTGATGTACCGTGCCGACGTTTCGGTGCGCGACGAAGTGTTTCCACTGTGCGACGACATTCTCCGCGATTTTTCACACGCAGACGTACTGGTCAACAACGCCGGATGCGCCGCGCAGCGGCTGTTTTCCGACATTTCGGAGGAAGAATACCGCCGCATGATGAAAAACGCCGACAGCGCGTTTTTCTGCTCGCAGGCGTTCTCCCGCGACATGATCCGCCGACACAGCGGCAAAATCATCAACATTTCCTCAATGTGGGGACAGGTCGGAGCGTCCTGTGAGGTGGACTATTCCATGTCCAAGGCGGCGATTCTCGGTCTGACACGCGCGCTTGCCAAGGAACTCGGTCCGTCGGGCATTACCGTCAACGCCGTGGCTCCCGGGGTGATCCTCACCGACATGACCGCGCCGCTCGGCAGAGAAACCTTAGACGAACTTGCCGAAGAAACGCCTCTTTCCCGCAACGGCACGCCCAAAGACGTGGCGAACGCCGTGTATTTTCTCGCTTCCGACGAAGCCGACTTCATCACGGGGCAAACCCTCGGAGTGAACGGCGGATTCGTAATCCTATAATTCAGAAGGAGTTTTTCTATGAAAGCCATTATTACCGTGATCGGTCACGACAGCGTCGGCATTCTTGCTGCCATCAGCGCCGACTGTGCCCGCCACCGCGCCAACGTCATTGAAGTGACGCAGTCCGTATTGCAGGATATGTTTGCGATGATTATGCTCATCGACATTCACGACCTCGACTGTGATTTCTTGCATCTTTCCCGCGAATTGAAAGCCACCGGTGAGGAAATGAATCTGGTCGTGCACGTCATGCACGAAGATGTTTTCAATTCCATGCATCACGTCTGATCGGGGGAAATTTCATGCTGAACACCAAAGACATTCTCGAAACCATTCAGATGATCCAGAACGAAAACCTCGACATCCGCACCATTACCATGGGAATTTCGCTTCTGGACTGCTGTGACAGCGACATCGACCGCGCCTGCGAAAAAGTGTATGAAAAAATCACGCACAAAGCCCGCGATTTGGTGCGCGTCGGTGAGGAAATCGAAGCCACCTATGGTATTCCGATCATCAACAAGCGCATTTCCGTCACGCCGATTGCCATGCTTGCCGCTTCTGCCAAGGGCGATCCCGTGAAATTTGCCAAAACGCTCGACCGCGCCGCGCGAACCTGCGGCGTCAACTTCATCGGCGGCTACACGGCGCTGGTTCACAAGGGATTCTCCGCGGGCGACCGTGAACTGATTGAATCCATTCCGCGCGCCCTGTCCGAAACCGAGCTGGTCTGCTCCTCCGTCAACATCGGTTCGACCAAAGCCGGCATCAATCTCGATGCCGTCCGGATGATGGGCGAGGTCGTGCGCAAAACCGCGGAGCTGACCGCCGACCGCGACTGCATCGG
>DLVP01000164.1 GCA_003445125.1 Oscillospiraceae bacterium
AGATGATCGAATCTTATGAGAATTCTATGAAATAAATTCTCCTATGGATTGGTAAAACCGTCCGCCAATTTCGGCGGACGGTTTTACTATTCTATCAAAATGGGGTCGGGAAGTCCTTCCCTGCCGCACAGCACCAACAAGGAGGCGAGACATAAAAGATAGAACGGCGCGTAACGATCCATGCGGCTTTGCGATTTCATCACCAGTTCAAACGGTTCACGGCGGTTACCGGCGATATCGGTAATTTCCCGCAGAAAACACACCGAGGCTTCGGTATCGCTCAGACTGGAAAAACTCACGGCATCACGGCTGTTCATGCCGCAAATAAGGCACTGCGTGTTCTCTAAAACCTCCGGAAGACTTTCTGCGGAATCGGTCAGCAGGGTGAAACACCTGCATTTTTCCGGCATATTCTCCGCAATGACAATGAAGCCGTTTTTCACAGTGCATTCCGTTTTGTTCCGGCATCCGATCAGTCCGAGATCGTCCGAACTCTGCCATCGCACCGTTGTTTGTGTGATAACGGAGACCGTAAAAAAACGTTTGAGGTTTTTTTCCAATTGAAACACAAATTCATCTCCGGAAAAAACCGCAATCGGTATCATATCAATAATTTTCCTCTTTCATCTGAAAATACGACTGCGGCTCTCCGCATACCGGACACACCGACGGTGCATCGACAGCCACATGGATATGCCCGCAGTTGCGGCACTGCCAGACTGTGACGGAATCCTTGCGGAAAACCAGATTTTCTTCCACATTTTCCGCCAACTTCAAAAAACGTTTTTCATGCTCCTGTTCAATCTTCCCGACCGCCTCAAACAGTTTTGCAATTCTATCAAAACCTTCTTCTTTTGCTTCCTGCGCAAAAGTTTTGTACATTTCGGTCCACTCGTAATTTTCTCCCGAAGCCGCATCGCGCAGATTCAGCTGCGTACTTTCCGTGCGGTCCCCGTGAAGAATACGGTACCAGAGATTGGCGTGCGCGCGCTCATTGTCCGCAGTATCGGTGAAGATTTGCGCAATTTGCCGATATCCTTCCTTTTTTGCCTGCTCTGCCGCAAAGGTGTACTTATTTCTCGCCTGACTTTCTCCGGCGAACGCCGCCATCAGATTGGCTTCTGTTTTGCTTCCCTTCAGTTCCATGTTTTCTCTCCTTTTGCGATTTTCTGAAAAATATTGTGGCAAAAAAATTGAAAAACATACAAAAAACTGATGTAAAATTTCGATTTTTATGCTATACTACTGCTGTACCTTTTGTTTATCACCGATTTGGGGGTGTTTTTTTGGAAAAAGATCTTGCGCGCATGGCGCAATTGGTGAAGGAACTTCGTCACCACAATCATTTGTATTATGATCTTGATTCGCCGGAAATTTCCGATTATGAATATGATGCCCTTCTGCAGGAACTGACCGCTTTGGAGGAGCGGTACCCGCAATATAAAGAACCTGATTCCCCCACCGTTCGCGTCGGCGGCAGTGCCTCCAGTAAGTTTACGCCGATTACCCACACTGTCCGTATGGACAGCCTGCAGGACATTTTCAGTCGGGACGAGCTTCTGGAATTTGACCGCCGCGTGCGCGAAACTGTTTCGGATCCCGAATATGTGGTCGAACCGAAGATTGACGGGCTGTCGGTTTCCCTTGAATACCACGACGGGATTTTAACGGTAGGTTCTACCCGCGGGGACGGAATCACAGGCGAGGATGTCACTGCCAATTTGCAGACCATCCGCTCCATCCCGCTTAAAATCGAACACGCGCCGCCTCTCCTGGAGGTGCGCGGCGAAGTATATATGCCGCGGTCTGTATTTGCGAAGCTGACCGCCGCTTACGAGCGCGACGGAAAAGTGCCGTTCAAGAATCCGCGCAACGCCGCGGCAGGCTCTTTGCGGCAAAAGCAGGCAAGCGTGACCGCTTCGCGTCGATTGGATATTTTCGTATTCAACCTTCAACAGGCAGAGGGTATTGATCCGAAAACACATGTGCAGTCATTGGATATACTCAAATCCTACGGCTTTCCCGTGTCTCCTTCCTACCGCTCTTTCAAAGATATTGAGGAAGTATGGCAGGAGATCATGCGAATCGGTGCAGAACGTGCCGCCTATTCCTTTGACACCGACGGTGCGGTGGTCAAGGTCAACAGCTTCGACGATCGCCGCCGACTGGGCGTCACGCAAAAATACCCCAAATGGGCGATTGCTTACAAATACCCCCCGGAAGAAAAAGAAACCAAGCTGCTGGACATTGAAATCAACGTTGGCAGAACAGGCGCACTGACTCCCACTGCTGTATTTGAACCGGTCTTTCTTGCCGGAACGACTGTCAGCCGCGCGGTTTTGCACAATCAGGATTTCATCAACGAAAAACAGCTCTCGATCGGAGACACTATTCTGGTGCGCAAAGCAGGAGAAATCATTCCCGAGGTTGTTTCCGTTCCCGTACACCATGCCGAGGTTCCTGTGTATCAGATTCCGCTTGTCTGTCCTTCCTGCGGCAGTCTCGCAGTCAAGGATGAGGACGAAGCGGTCATTCGCTGCACCAATCCCGAATGTCCTGCACAGCTGCTGCGAAACATTGAGCACTTTGCTTCCCGCGACGCGATGGACATTGACGGGCTCGGTCCCGCGGTGATTCGCGCATTGGCAGACAAAGGACTGCTCCATTCTTCTGCCGATCTGTATTTTCTCCATGCCGAGGACATTGAAGCATTGGAACGCATGGGAAAAAAATCTGCGGAAAACCTGCTGGCTTCCATTGAAAAATCAAAAACCGCCGATCTCGGAAGCCTGATCTACGGGCTGGGCATCCGCAACATCGGGAAAAAAGCCGCCGATTTGCTGGCAGATACTTTCGGCAGTTTGCAGGAAGTCATGGAAGCGGATGCCGAAAAGCTGACAGCAATCAACGGATTCGGTGCCACGATGGCGGACAGTGTTCTTGAGTTTTTCTCGCACGAACAGTCCCGTCACCTGGTCGAACGCCTAAAACAAGCAGGCGTCAATATGCTCGCCGCTCACAAGGAAACCGGCAGTGCCTTTGCGGGAAAAACCTTTGTGCTGACTGGAAAATTTCCCACTATGTCCCGCAGTGAAGCCTCTCAATTTGTGGAAGCACACGGCGGAAAAGTATCGTCTACTCCTTCTTCCAAAACCGATTATGTCGTTGCGGGCGAAGATGCCGGCTCCAAGCTGACAAAAGCGCAGTCGCTCGGCATTGCTGTGATTTCGGAAGAAGAGCTTATAAAAATGGCAGATCAACCAACGGAGGAATCAAAGTTGAAAATTGACATCAAACACATCGCCAAACTGTCCAATCTTCGTTTTACCGACGAAGAAATTCAAAAACTCGAACCGCAGATGAATGACATTATCCACATGGTGGAACAATTGCCCCCCATGCCATCCGCCGATCTGCGTCCCGACCCCGCAAACAAGATGACCTTGCGTGATGACGAAGTCAAGGCGTCGCTGCCGCGCAATGAATTTTTGAAAAATGCTCCGCAAACGCAAGCCGGTTGTCTGGTTGTACCGCGTGTGGTGGAAGAATAAGAGGTGAAAGGTATGGAACTTTACAACAAATCCGCACACGAGCTTTCAAAAATGCTCGCGTCCAAAGAAATTTCCGCAGTGGAGCTGACCGAAAACGTGTTTGCTCACATTGCAGACACAGAGCCGAAAGTTGACTCTTATATCACGCTGAATGAGGAAGCTGCCCTGCAAACGGCAAAGGAAGTTGACGAGAAGCGTGCAAAGGGCGAAACCTTGTCAGACATTGCGGGAATTCCCGTCGGTGTCAAGGACAACATCATCACCAAAAATCTGCTGACGACGTGCGGTTCCAAGATGCTGTACAACTTTGTCCCGCCCTTCAATGCCACGGTTGTGGACAAGCTCAATGCCGCCGGCGCCGTAATCACCGGTAAAACCAACATGGATGAGTTTGCCATGGGTTCGTCCACGGAAACCTCCTATTTCAAGAAAACCAAAAATCCGCGTGACCTTTCCCGTGTCCCCGGCGGATCTTCCGGCGGTTCTGCGGCGGCGGTCGCCGCTGGAGAGTGCATTTTTGCGCTCGGCTCCGACACCGGCGGTTCCATTCGTCAACCTGCCTCCTACTGCGGCGTGGTCGGTTTGAAGCCCACCTATTCCTCCGTTTCCCGCTATGGTCTGATCGCGTTTGCTTCTTCTCTGGATCAGATCGGACCGGTAGGAAAGGACGTTGCAGATTGTGCGGCGCTTCTTGAGGTCATTGCCGGACACGATGTGAAAGACAGTACATCCATGAAGAGAGAAGATCTTGATTTCTCTTCTTCCATGACGGCTAAGATCGTGGGAATGAAATTCGGTGTGCCGAAGGAATATCTTTCCGAGGGACTGAACCCGGAGGTAAAAGATGCCTTTATGAATACGCTGAAAACACTTACCGAGATGGGTGCGGTGGTAGAGTTTTTCTCCATGAAAACCACGGAGTATATGATCCCTGCTTACTATATCATCGCAAGCGCAGAGGCCAGCTCAAACCTGGAACGTTTTGACGGT
>DLVP01000156.1:0-5802 GCA_003445125.1 Oscillospiraceae bacterium
GGGCTTGCTTCGGTGGCAATCCCGATGGCAAAAGCCTTTGGGGCAAGAGTGATCACCTCCGTTTTGTCGGACGAAATCGCGGAGAAAATCAAGCCCCTTGGTGCGGACAGGATCATCAATTCTTCCGCAGAGTCGGTATCGGCGGCTTTGAAGGAAGAGGAAGAGCAGGGACATCCCGTTTCCGTAGCAATGGACTGCCTTTGCGGAAAAGCGTTGGGCGAAAGTCTGCCGTACATGGCGCAGGGCGGATATTGGGTGATTATTTCCACGCTCGCCGGCACGGAGACGACCGTACAGCTGCGTCCGATCCTCACCAAAGGGCTGCATCTTGTCGGCAGTATGCTCCGGAAACGCTCGTCCGAGGAAAAAGCCACGCTCCTGAAGGAAATCACGGAAAAGCTCTGGCCGCTGCTTGAAAGCGGGAAAATCAAACCGTCCGTTTATCGGGTGCTTCCGATCGAACGCGCGGAGGAAGCGCACGCCATTCTGGAAAACGGCAAAAACGTCGGAAAGGTGGTACTGAGGGTGTGCGAGGATTGAACAAAAAACCGTCTTTGCTCACCGATCTCCTGCTTTCGCTGGTCGTGATGATGCTGTGGGGATCGCTGTTTCCGATGATTAAAATCGGGTACCGCGTGTTCGACATTCACACCGACCGCACGGCGGACATTCTGATGTTCGCCGCGATGCGGTTTGTTTTCTGCGGCGCGGCGGTGTGTCTGATGGCGCGATTTTCCAAGGCTGCGGCATCAAAGCCCCGTGGGAAAAATCTGCGGCGCATCTGCGTGATGGGAATTTTCGCAATTGTTTTGCATTACGGTTTCACCTATGTGGGGCTAACCATGACCGAAAGCTCGAAAACCGCCATTCTGAAACAGATTGCCCCGCTTCTGTTCGCGTGCTTTTCGTTTCTGTTCGTGAAGGGCGAAAGGTTCTCCGTAACAAAAACCATCGGCGCCGTTGTCGGATTTCTCGGTCTGCTCGTCATCAACGGTGCTTCGTTCGGCACCTTCTCCACGGGGGATCTGCTGATTGTTCTGGCGTCGGTCTGCTCCGTGGCGGCAATGGTCATCAGCGGAAAATGCGCCAAAGAGACCTCGCCGCTTTGGATTACGGGAATTTCTCAGCTTTTCGGCGGAACGGTACTGCTGCTGATTTCGTCGGCAATGGGAGGAAAAATTTCTGCCGTGACACCGCAGTCGCTCCTGGTTTTCCTGTACCTTTGCACCGCGTCGATCGCGGGCTACACGTTATTTTACCATGTCCAGCGCACGATGGAGCTGTCAAAGCTGCTGATCGTCAAGTTTGCCGAACCGCTTTTTGCCTGTGTTTTCAGCGCCGTTCTGCTCAAGGAGGATGTTTTCAATCTCCCGTATCTGCTTGCCTTCCTGCTGATCTCCTCCGGCATTGTCATCGGCAATCTGCCGACTGCGCAAAAACGAGCGTAACAAAAAAGCCGAGGGGGGGGCACCCCGCCGATTTCATCGGCGGGGTGCCCCCCTCTTTTTTCTCAACGCCGAAATCCGGCGTTTTTTTGCTTATTTTTCTTCACAAAGCAAAGAAAAAACCTCTTCTGCCGTGGCGCAAACGCCGAAATCGGCATAGTCGAAAATCGGCGCGGTTTTGTCGGGATTCACAGCAATCACCGTATGCGCACTTTCCATGCCGCACACGTGCTGTACCGCACCGGAAATGCCCACGGCAAGGTACACCTGCGGGCTGACGGTGCGGCCCGTCAAGCCGATCTGCCACTCATACGGCGCTTTTCCCGCGTCCACCAGCGCGCGCGACGCGGCACACTGTGCGCCGATGGCGCGCGCCGCCTTTTGCATCGCTTCTTCCTGCCCGATGACACCTCTGCCGCCCGCGAGAATCAGTTCGGCACAGCGCCCCTCCAGGGTACGCACGGTCGCCATGGTGGGGCGGGTGGTACAGCGGATTTTGGCGACAATATTGCCGCCGAAGGCGGGACGGTACATGAACAGCTGTTCTCCGTCGGTTTCCAGCTTTGTGCAATCCGCGCACAGTCCCGTTTGCAGCTGCACCGCCACCTGCGGTGCCAGCACGCGGCTTTCAAGCGAGCTGTCAAACAGAATCACCGACGGTTTTTCCCGTGTTGCCCGCTCCAGAAGTGCCGTCGGATCGGTTTCCCGAATCACGGTCACCGTATCGGCAATCTCCCGCGCCTTTTCCGCCGCCTTTTCCCCGACTGCCCACACGGCGGAAAGACGTTTTCCCGTATGTTCGGCGGAGGAAAGGGTCACGCGCGGAGTTTTCATTGCGGTTTCGACCGTTGTGCGCAGTTCTTCCTTGGAGATCATGCGGCAATGGCGTCTGCCGCTCTGATTTTCAAAGCTCTGCACCACCTTGGTGGGCGAACCCGCCAATCCGCACCGACGGACATCGGCACCGAGCGTTTCGGCGTCCCACACCTCGGTGACGCCCACCTTGGAGCGCAGTTTCGGAAAGCGCAGCTCGTTGATGCGCTCGACCGTCAGCACCGCAGGGAGCGGCGCCGTCCGATCGCCCAGACGTGTCCGGCAAACCGCTTCTTTTTCGGTCACCGACATCTCCAGCACATACGGAATCACGGGCATCCGAAGCAATGCCGCCAGTCCCGGTCCAACCTGTGCGGTATCGCCGTCAATGCTCTGTCTGCCGCAGAGTACCAGGTCGGGGCGGAGTTTTTGCACCGCCAGGCTCAACGCATACGACGTCGCGAGCGTGTCCGCTCCCGCAAAGGCGCGGTCGCTGAGCAGAATGCCGCGGGAAACGCCGAGACGCGTCAGATATCGGAGCATATCCTCGACATCGGGACGCCCCATACTCACGGCAATGACCTCGGCGCCCTCGATGCGCAGTGCCGCTTCCACGGCGCAGGCATCAAAGGGATTGAGTTCCTTGCAGGACTGTTTGACGCAAACAATGACTCTCATAGAACCTCACATTTCATGGTAGATCGGGGCGAGTGCGTCGTGAATTTTCTTATACTGCGCAAACATCTCCGCGTATTTTTCCGTGTTCTCCGGATTCGGCTTCGTCACTGACACAATCTGTGAGCAGCGCGCGACGGCATCCTCGGGACTCTCAAAAAATCCCGCCGCCACGCCCGCGAGCATCGCGGAACCGAAGGACGAATCACTGTTTTTCACGCAGACAAGCTCGATTCCGAGCATATCCGACGTGATCTGCCGCCAAAGCGGACTCTGCGTGCCGCCGCCGATGGCGGTCGCCCGAGTACCGCACGCCACGCCGCTCTTTTTCAGCGCTGTCAGGCAATCCAGCATCGAAAACGCCACGCCCTCCAGCACCGCACGGCTGAAATGCGCCTTGGTGTGTCCCGCGCGGATGCCCGTGAAGCTGCCGCGAAGAAGCGGATCGGCATAGGGCGTCAATTCGCCGTTGAGGTACGGATGATACATCAGCCCCTCACAGCCGAGCGGCACTTCCTTTGCCCCGGCGTCCAGTTCTTTATAGCTTTCGCCGAAGGTGTCACGGTACCAGCGGTACGACGACGCGCACGCCTTGGTTGCCGTGCCGGGATACCAGAGTCCGTCCGCAATATGGGAATAATTGATCAGGTCGCGGTCGGGATAGGCACGATCGGTGATGACGCAGATGCGTCCCGCCGTGGCGAGTTTCAGCGTCATTTGTCCCTTCTTCACCGCGCCTGCCGCAAACACCTCCATGACCGTATCGGTCGCGCCGCAGATCACCGGAGTGCCTGCTTTCAGACCGGTATCGGCTGCCGCCGCTTCGGTTACCGCTCCGATGACATCGGTCGGTTTTTTCAGGGCGGGGAGTTTCGCGGTATCCAGTCCGATCAGGTCGCACAGTTCCTTCGACCAGGTCATGGTGCGGCAATCAAAGAGCATACTTCCCTGCGCTTCGATCTCGTCGGTACAGTACTCTCCCGTCAGGCGGTAGCGCACATAGTCCTTGGCAAAAAGAATCTTTTCGGTTTTCGCCCAAAGCTCCGGCTGGTGGTTTTTGATCCACATCAGCTGGGGAAGCGTCCAGATGGTATCGACATAATGATAGGCGGTTTTCAGAATCAGTTCATGATAATTTTCCCGCAAAAAACGACATTCCTCGGTACTGCGGCAGTCGGTCCAATAGATCGACGGGCGCAGAACGTGAAAATCCTTATCGCAGACCACAGCGGTATGGGTCGCGGCATCCAGGCACAGCGCCGCGATATCCGACGCATCCACGCCGCTCTTTTTCAGCACCGCGGCAATGTTCTCCCGCACGGCACGGTACCAGTTCTCGGGATCCTGCTCGGCATAGCCGGGTTGAGGGTAATCGGTCGGGTATTCCACCGTGTTTTCCGCGCAGACCTTGCCCTCCTGCGACAAAAGCGTCGCTTTGGACGCGCCGCCGCCGAAGTCCACTCCTAATGTATACTTCATTTTGTGACTCCTTTGACCGTGAGATTTTCCCCGCGGATGCCTTTCACCACGCCGCGGGCGATCAGTCCTTCGTTGTCCACATGGCTCACCAGCCACTTGTTTTTGCGGAACAGGAGCGGATCGTGCGTCTCGGTTTCCAGCGGGACGTTCGTTCCCTTCGGCAGTACGACAATGCTGTTAAAGCCTTTTTCATCGATCTGGCACGGGCAGAAGTGCAGCGTGGTGCCGTAGACTTCGATCACGTCGTTTTCCGCCACATAAAACGCCTTGACGTCTGCGGAATCCACGAAGCCGTCGTGAAAATCCCACTGATGCGCCAAAAGCAGGACAAACGGCGTAACGCCAACATTGATTTCACTGCCGATATGCCATTCCAAGCCGTTGAGGCGGTTGTTGAAGCCGCGGCAATCGCCGATCTGAATCGGCATTTCGCCGTAAACTTCCTTTTCCAGCACGTCAAACAGCGCCGTCTTTTCCAACGACGGAACCGACGCTTCGTACACCGACCCTTCCGCGGGCATCGGCAATGCCGCCGCGGCTTCCTTGAGTTTTCCGGCATCCAGTGTCAGCACCTTGCCGTAGGTTTCAAATTCCCGATCGTGCACGCTGTACAGCTTCAGTCCGGGGTTTTCCTTTTTCAGTTTTTCAAGCATTTCCCTTGTTCCTCCGCAATTCGACGGGCGGCATCCTTTCGGATGCCGCCCGTCCGTTTTTACTTATTCAGCCAGGCATGATCCGGATCGGTCGTCATGAAGAATCCGCGGTTGTCCTCGCTCATCATCCACAGCAGATAGCCCGTGTATCCCGGCGCCACACAGCAGGGATGATATCCCTTCGGAAGCTCCACGATATCGTTGTTGCGCACCGCATACGCTTCGTCGATCTTCTTGTCGTAGGTATACGCCTGCTGGATGCCGTAACCGGTGCCGCGGTCAAATTCGTAATAATAGATTTCCTCGGCAAAGCCCTCGGTCGGCATATTGTTGACGTCGTGCTTATGTCCGGGATAGGACGACCACTGACCGCCCGTGATGAAGTTTTCGCCGATATACACGCGCGAAGCCTTCAGGCGTTCATCGATGATGAAATGCGCCTCACGCTCGAAGCCGGGCTTGCCCAGATGCTTGACGATCACGTCGTCGGGCGTAACCAGCACCGGCTCATAGTCGGCATCACTCGGGCATTTGGTGATCATGAATTTCACGTCGGTGACGGCTTTCACCGTGAATTTTTTGTGACGCGGCACGTAGAAGGCATACGCCTTACCGTCAAACACATTCTTGCGTTTGCCGATGTTCTCATAGTTCATGCCGTCGCCCGTCACTGTGCAGGTGCCGCCAAGAATGACGGTGCCGTATTCCATTTCCTCGGTGGAGAAATCCGCGCTCTC
>DLVP01000156.1:5926-7070 GCA_003445125.1 Oscillospiraceae bacterium
TCATAACCGTTCCTCCTTAAAAATGCCAGTGTTTCCTCGTGCGTCGGCACGCTTTCCCGTGCGCCGACACCGGTGCATTTCAGTCCCGACACAGCGCTGGAATAGTGGCAGGCACGGAGATAGGAATATCCCTTCACCAGTGCCGCCGCAAACGCGCCGTGGAACACATCGCCCGCGCCGTTGGAATCGACCACGGGAGTGTCATAGATCGGGTACGCGGTGACCGTTCCGTCACAAAGAAGAATTCCGCCCCGTTTTCCCTGGGTGACGGCAATCATCTTTGGATGATATTTTTCCATCAGCCGCTCTGCTGCCTTTTCGGCGGTCCTTTCGCCGGTGATTCCGAGAGCGTATTCCTCCGACGGAATCAGAATGTCCACATACGGCAAAAGCTCCTCGATGCCCGCATACAGTCCGCCCGCGTCATACAGCACCAAGGTGCCGCTCTCGCGCGCGATTTTCGCCGCTTCGACGGCGGCGGAAAGCTCGTTGCCGTCCACCATCAACACCTTTGCTTCGCGAATCGCCTGTTTCTGGCGGTCGTTCAGCTTCAGCGGGGGCAGATCGCCCTTATCAAACACGCAGGTGCGAGACGTGGAGGCGCGGCTGAGCCAGATACAGCTTGAAAACGAGCGATAGCCGTCCAGAACATCGATCGTGGAAGTGTCCACACCGTATTTTTCAAAATCTTTGAGAAGGTACTGTCCGCCCGCATCGGAGGACAGCACGCCGATAAATCCGGTGCTTTCGCCGAGTTTTGCCGCCGCCACAATGCCCGTGGCGGCAGGTCCGCCGCCGACCGATTTGGTTCCCTCCGCACGCAGTTTGGTGTCCTCTGTCGGATACTGCGGCAGGGTGATCAGCGTATCAAACACGGCGGCGCCGATTCCTACAATGTCTCTCATGCTTTATTCTCCGCACCGACCAACGCGATTTTGTTCAGCGCGAACTCTGTGACCGCTTGGATCGGCTCTTTCATGAAGTTATCGATGGCAATGATCCGTTCGGGGCGGTGGTACACTTCGTCCACCTTGTCCAGAAACGCATAGCAGATGTCCGTAGCAAAATTGATCTTGCGGATGCCCGCATGGATTGCCGCGCGAATTTCCTCGTCGGGGATGCCGGAGCCGCCGTGCAGCACCAG
>DLVP01000135.1:0-1241 GCA_003445125.1 Oscillospiraceae bacterium
CCAACTGCCTGGCTCCTATGGCAGATACTCTGAATAAATACGCTCCGATCGTCAGCGGTATCATGACCACCGTTCATGCGTATACCGGCGATCAGATGGTTCTGGACGGACCGCACAGAAAAGGCGATCTGAGAAGAGCAAGAGCAGCTGCTGTCAATATCGTTCCGAACTCCACCGGTGCAGCAAAGGCAATCGGTCTGGTAATTCCGGAACTCAACGGCAAGCTGATCGGTTCCGCTCAGCGTGTTCCGGTTCCGACCGGCTCCACCACTATCCTGGTTGCGGTTGTCAAGGGTAAGGATGTTACCAAAGAGGGCATCAATGCCGCTATGAAGGCTGCCGCTTCCGCTTCCTTCGGCTACACCGAGGAGCAGCTGGTTTCTTCCGATATCATCGGTATCACCTACGGTTCTCTGTTCGATGCTACGCAGACCATGGTCACGAAGATCGACGACGATACCTATCAGGTACAGGTTGTTTCCTGGTATGACAACGAGAACTCCTACACCAGCCAGATGGTCAGAACCATTAAGTATTTTGCAGAACTCAACTGAGTCTGAAAAATCGTGTTCGGCGCGTGTCTCTTGCGGGACGTGCGGCGAATAGGGCTGAAAAAGAAGAACTTTTTTGATCCGGTGCCTTTTGGCACCGGATTTTTTGTGCTTTTGTAAGTATTTGTTGCAACTAAAATCTGAAAGTCAAAAATAAAACAAAAAGCGACATTATCAAACAAATTAACTTGACATAAAATACTATACGGTGTACGCTTTAATTGTAATTATAATTGGAAAATCCAAGGAGAAGAATATGAAAAAATTTGTCGGTCTGCTGCTCGTTTTTGCAGTGTTGTTCACCTTCACTGCGTGCGAAAAAACAATGTCGGGAAAATCGTCGGAGGTCAACTCGGCGAATGAAATGTCACAAACGGATTCCTCCGAAAATACTTCGGCGATAGAACGCACGGCGGGAATTTCCGTGGGTGGGACGAACTGTGCGGAGATTTCCTGCGAGCAGTGTGTTTTTCAAACTTCCGTCTCTTTGCCGGATGAGGACGGTGCGGTACATTCGCAGGAGGATTTGGGAATATTGTTTGATGCCGTTCAAAAGGCGAACTATGTTGCAAAAGGAATCGGTGAGCCCGGCGCTTTTTTCGATCCCGATCTGCAGACGCCGATTTCGACAAAATAAGCGATAAAATCCGTTGACAAGTAATGCCACATGTTGTATACTTTATATGTAAA
>DLVP01000135.1:1344-3474 GCA_003445125.1 Oscillospiraceae bacterium
TCAGTCTGCTGCTCGTTTTTGCCACGCTTTTCACCTTCGCCGCGTGTGAAAACACGCCGCAAACGTCGTCTGCGGGGGAATCTCCGGAGGTTTCGGAGCATTCGTCCGAAGCGGATATTTCGAAAATGGAGCAGGAACTTTCGGAGGTTCAGTCCGAAATCAATTCGGTGATTGAAGATATGTCACAGCAGATGGATTCAATCGAAAAAAACGGCATAGTATTGGAAAACGCATCGGAAGAATTTGTGTCAGATGCGATAGAAGCGGGAGGCAGGCTGTGGTGCTTGAGCCCTTCCGAAAAATTGAAAAGCTATGATCTTCATACCGGGAAATTGCTGTCCGAGGAAGCCGTCGGCAACCATGGCGACCAGTCCTCCTATTTGCAGTTCAAAACGGCGGAAGAAGGAAAGCCGTGGGATTTTGCGCTTGTAAGCATCGACGGTATCTGTTTTGTAAAAGACGGTTCCCGAACCTCCGAAGAGCCGTGGGATTCCAAAGTAAAAAAACGCGTGGTCTCGTCGTGCTCGTTGGATTGGTATGACGGAAAATTGGTGTGGATTTCGGAAGAGGGAGTTTGCCTGATAGAAGGCGGAAAAACGAAAGTGCTGCTGACAAAGGAAGATATCAAGGCGGTTATGCTTCCGAAAGCGGAAAATGTACCGTTCATGTTTCCGGAGGACGACAGCAAGTCGATCTATGCCTATACCGGGGTTTCTTGGCTTGAAAAAGGAACAAAACTGGCGGTGGAGTTAGCCTCCGATGCAACGGGAACCGGGATGCTTGCGGTCTATGACGTCGCGGAAAACCGCATGGAGGCGGTAATGAGATATTTGGAGCCTGCTTCGGCGGAATATCCGCTGTGGGATCGCTATGTGCAGGTATGGTCAGGGGATCGGGAAACAAAAAATTATCGTATTTTTGATGCCCGAAAGAATACAACCGAGGATGTTTCTCTGTCTCGCCTTTCTGAGAAGGGTTATCAACTGCTGAACGATGGGACGTGGTTGGTGACTGATGATGAAAAAAGGGTTTTCCGCATGGATCATTCCCTCACAAAAGAAATTCAGCAGCTGGCAGAGGCGGAAAATATTATTGTGGATGCCGTAACCGTCAGCGGAGCGGTGCTCCGCGTGACGGAAAACGGACAAACGAACACCATATATGTGACGTTTGAAAACTGACATTATTGCGGGAATTGCTGCCGTTTGGGAATTTGTCGATGATTGTATCAAATATTTCTTGTGACTTAAAGGAGGACACTATGAGAAAATTTGTCAGTCTGCTGTTCGTTTTTGCAGTGTTGTTCACCTTCGCCGCGTGTGAAAACACGCCGCAAACATCGTCTGCGGGGGAATCTTCGGAGGTTTCGGAGCATTCGTCCGAAGCAGATATTTCGAAAATGGAGCAGGAACTTTCGGAGATTCAGTCCGAAATCGATTCGGTGATTGAAGAAATGTCGAAGGGAAATTATTCGGAAACGACGTCTGCCGAAACATCGTCCGATTCTTCGGAAATTTCTTCCGAAGGCAGCTCGTCGGAGGATTCGGCATATAGTGAATCTTCACAGGAGATTTCTCCGATATTAACGGGAAAACCGTCGCTCGGAGTGCCGAACGACGAACAGTTTGAAGCACTTTTGAATGCCGTGGCATATGTGCGCGAGTGCTATGACAACAAAAAAATCGCCTTCCGCCTGAATTCACGAATTTTTCCGGATTCCTTGATCGGATATGAAGAATCGGAGGAATGGGTAATAAAGATTGATAACGTAAAACAGCGGGTATATGTGCGCAGCGGTGGGAATAATGAGTACAAGGCAGAAGGCGCACAAATCTATTGTCGGAGGAATGGAGAACATTCATGGAAAATCGATACCCTTGACGAATTTGTGAATTCTTTTGAGGAAGCAAAAGAGGAAATGCCCCATTTCGAAACCGGTGCATCTTTGCCGCTTTTGAATACTTCTGATTGGGAAAAGAGTGATTTTTTTGTGGTGTCGGAAACGGATGAAGCAATCGCATTTGTAACCAATCGGTTTCTATTAAAAGAGGTAAATGCAGATATGCCGCTTCTATATATGAACCGCGAAAGTAAACAACAAATTTCGACGACAATGTTAATACTTCATAA
>DLVP01000044.1 GCA_003445125.1 Oscillospiraceae bacterium
CGCCACTCTTGCCTCACGCAAAGTCGGACTGTCATGCAGTCCGAGACGGATCACGGAAATGTTCTTTTCTTCAAAAAAATCCAACAGTTCTGCACAGACATCCACAATTTCTTCCGTTGATGGCGGGAGGTATTTGCCTTCCGCATACAGTTCAGCAAGGCGGGTGTTTTTCAGAACCACCGTCGGATAAATCCGTACGGTATCCGGACATAGGGCGGCAAGCTTCTCTGCGGTCAGCAAAGACTCCGGTGCGTTTTCTCCGTACAGTCCCACCATCATCTGAAGACCGAGTTCAAACCCGGATTCGCGGATCATTTGGCTCGCTTTTTTCACATCCTGCGCCGTATGTCCCCGCATATTCATTGCCAATACATGGTCATTCATGGATTGCGCACCCAATTCCACAGAACGAACATGATATTTTTTCAGCACATTCAAAATTTCCGGGGTAATCGCATCCGGACGCGTGGAAACGCGGATGGAATCAAATCCGTGTTCTCCGACATACTCACACGCAGCTTGCAACAATTCCGTCATCAGCGTTTCAGGAATTGCCGTGAAGCTGCCGCCAAAAAAAGCAATCTGCGCCATTGCCGGATCTCCGGAAAAGGCTGCCAAAGCTTTTTGGCATTGGATGCGGACAAACGCCGCATCCGGCACAAAGGAAGCAGAAGAGATACAGCGCTGATCGCAAAATGAGCATTGATGCGGGCAACCGACGTGCGGCACAAAAATTGACACGTTTGCGTGGCTCATCGTCCCATAAGCTCCAAGGCTTCTTTTGCAGCGTGCTGTTCGGCTTCTTTTTTGCTTCTGCCCTCACCGCGTCCGATGATATTGCTGTTGAGGTGAACCTCAACCACGAAATGCTTGTCGTGATCCGGACCGTATTCATCTACCAGCACATAGCGCACGGATTCTTCTTTGTTTTGCTGAATAATCTCCTGCAGTACCGTTTTATAGTCCTTGAACGGCAGGTTCTGACGAACACTCAACGCCTTTTTCACAAATTTCAGCACATACGCACGGGCGGTCTCCATATCGGAATCCAGATATAAAGCTGCCAAAATTGCCTCGAACGCGTCTGCCAAAATTGAAGGGCGCGTTCTTCCGCCGGAGCTTTCTTCCCCATTTCCGAGCAGCAAAAACTTTCCTACCGACAGTTCCTCGGAAAACTCTGCCAGACTTTTTTCGCAGACCAGAGCGGCACGTAATTTGGTCAATTCGCCCTCCGGCATATTCGGATATGTTTTGAAAAGATATTCTGCCACGATTACCGAAAGAATGGAATCTCCCAAAAACTCCAGACGCTCGTTGCATTTTGTGCCCTTTTTGGTTTCATTGGCATAGGAAGAATGTGTCAATGCCGTACGAAGCGGTGCGGGATCACGAAAGGTGTATCCCATATTTTTCTGCAAATCATTCATCTGCCGACACCTGCGTTTCCGCTTTCATTTTGTTCAACATCTCCGAGATATGGTCTATCACTCGGCTGTCCACGCTGATTTTTGCCTGCCGAATGGCGTTTTTAATTGCCTTGGCGTCCGAGCTTCCGTGAGCTTTGATTACGGGTTTGGAAATTCCGAGCAGCATCGCTCCGCCGTATTCGGTATAATCAAATCCTCTTTTGAATTCCGAAATTCCCTTTTTGACGCACAAAGCGCCGAACATACTGATAAAATTCTTTTTGAAGATTGCTTTCAGGCTGTTGGAAAACATCTTTCCCAATCCTTCGCTGAGTTTCAAAACAATATTTCCCGAAAAACCGTCCGTAACAACCACGTCGCAAGCGCCCAGCGGCACATCGCGCGGCTCCACGTTCCCGACAAAATGATACGGTGCTTTTTGCATCAGACGGTTTGCCTCGATTTCCAGATCATGACCTTTGGTTTCTTCTGCGCCGATGTTCAAAAGTCCGACCTTCGGATCCTCCACATTGAGAACCGCCTTCATATAAGCGCTGCCCAGCACGCCGAACTGATTGAACATTTCGGGACGGCATTCCACATTGGCACCCGAATCAATCAGCAGGTATTTTCCGCCCTCACAGGGAATGACTGTTGCAATAGCCGCACGCTTCACGCCTTTGATGCGCTTGACAATCAAAGACGAACCGTATACCAACGCACCCGAGCTTCCCGCGCTTACCATTGCTTCCGCCTCGCCGGACGCCACCAACTGCAGAGCTCGTCCGAGGGAAGAATCCTTGTGCGACTTTAGAATCTCCGACGGATCATCCTCCACAGCAATCACATCATCGGTATGAGAAATTTCAATTCCGTTGAGCGAAAGATTATGTTCTGCGGCAGTTTTCCGAATTTCAGCTTCATTACCGGTCAGAATAATTTCCACACCCAGTTCTGCCACGGCATCCGCTGCCCCCTGAATCACCGCCAGCGGTGCATGATCACCGCCAAAAGCGTCTACGGCAATTTTCATAAATTTATCATCCTTTCACAAGAGAAGATTTCAAAGCATTGATCCCGCGTTCCGCCACTTTTGTGTAGCGAAGGGCTTTATCACGAATACGTTCGCCGATATCCGGCAAAATCCCCATATTGCAGCCCATCGGTTGAAAGTCCTCCACCACAGGATTGCTGATATAAGACGCCAGCGCGCCCATCATGCAATCGGTCGGCAACGGAGCAATTTCTTCTCCGTGAAGCTTCTTTGCCATGTAATAACCTGCCATGATCCCCGAAGATGCCGATTCAATATATCCTTCCACGCCGGTCATCTGTCCCGCAAAGGCAATCAGAGGTGCGGTACGAAGGGAAAAATCAAAATTCAAAAGTTTTGGGCTGTTCAAAAAGGTATTGCGATGCATCACGCCGTAACGGTAAAACTCCGCGTTTTCCAATCCCGGAATCATGGAAAAGACGCGTTTTTGCTCCGGAAATTTCAAATTTGTCTGAAAGCCTACCAAGTTGTACATACTTCCCGCTGCATTTTCGCGTCGGAGCTGCACCACCGCATACGGACGCTTTCCCGTGTTCGGATCCGTCAAACCCACGGGCTTCAAAGGACCGTAACGCAAAGTATCGGCACCGCGTTTTGCCATGACTTCAATCGGCATACAGCCTTCGTACACCTTGAAATCCCGTCGGTCAAATTCGTGAAGAGGCGCAGATTCCGCATGAATCAGTGCGTCGTAAAAAGCTTCATACTCCTCACGTGTGAACGGGCAGTTGACATAATCGGCATCTCCGCGTCCATAGCGCGCCGCCATGAAAACACGCGACTGATCCAAAGATTCCGCGCTGACAATCGGCGCTGCTGCATCAAAAAAACCGAGATACTGCGTGCCGCAATACCGTCGGATTGCTTCCGACAAACCTTCGGAAGTCAAAGGTCCCGTGGCAATAATCACCGGTTCTTCCGGAATTTCGGTCACTTCTTCTTCAAAGATACGGATATGCTCATTTTGTCGGATTGCCTCGGTAACCAGATCGGAAAACCGCGTTCTGTCCACCGCGAGCGCACCGCCGGCGGCAACGGCGCTTTCTTCGGCACAGCGAAGAACCAAAGAATCAAACAACCGCATTTCCGCCTTCAGCATCCCTGCTGCCGAACCGATGCGGGCAGCTTTGAGCGAATTGGAACAAACCAATTCGGCAAAGCCGCTGTAATGATGGGCAGGCGAGTATTTTTTCGGCTTCATTTCATAAAGCTGTACGGAAATTCCCGCTTTTGCAAGCTGCCAAGCAGCCTCACATCCGGCAAGACCGGCTCCGAT
>DLVP01000225.1:0-172 GCA_003445125.1 Oscillospiraceae bacterium
GTGGAGGAAACCGTGCGGCTCGGCTCGGTGACGCTTCGGCTGGCGGATACAGCGGGAATGAGGGAAACCTCGGACGCGGTGGAGAAGATCGGCGTGGCGCGTGCCGAAAAGCAATTGGAACAGGCGGATCTGGTGCTGGCGGTGTTTGATGCATCGGTGCCGCTGGAAGAAG
>DLVP01000225.1:239-12837 GCA_003445125.1 Oscillospiraceae bacterium
TGATCGCGGTGCTGAACAAAACCGATCTTCCCGCCGTGACCACAGCCGACGACCTGCGGGCGTGGATTCCCACGGTGGTGGAGCTCAGTGCCAAGCACGGGGAAAACACCGACCGATTGCGAGACGCGGTGGAAACGATGTTTGCGGTGAAGAATCTGGACGCGGGCGCGCTGCTGATTGCCAATCAGCGGCAGTTGTCCTGCGTGGAACAGGCGTTGAGCCGCCTTGCGGAGGCGCAGGAGTGTCTGCGGACGGGATTCACGCTGGATGCCGTGGACGTGTGCGTGCAGAACGCGTCGCAGGCGCTGTTGGAACTGACCGGCGAAGCCGTGACGGACGCCGTGGTGGACGAAGTGTTCAAAAATTTTTGTGTGGGAAAATAATTTGTTTCACGTGAAACATGGAGTGATTCGATGAAATACACGTTAGAGGAGTTTGACGTCGCCGTGGTCGGCGGCGGTCATGCGGGAATCGAGGCGGCGCTGGCGGCGGCTCGGTTGGGCTGCAAGACGGTGCTGTTCACCATCTCGTTGGACGCCATTGCCAATTTGCCGTGCAATCCGTCAATCGGCGGTACGGCGAAAGGTCATTTGGTGCGCGAAATCGACGCGCTGGGCGGCGAAATGGCAAAGGCGGCGGACGAAACCTTTTTGCAGAGCCGTATTCTGAATCTCGGAAAAGGTCCAGCGGTGCACAGTCTGCGCGTGCAGGCGGATCGGCGGCGTTATCACGACCGCATGAAACATAAACTGGAGCTGACGGAGAATCTCTCGGTCAAGCAGGCGGAAATCGTGGAGCTAGTGACTGACGAAGAAAAAACGCAGGTACGCGGGGTGGTGACGCGATTGGGCGCGTTTTATCCCGCCAAAGCCGTCATCATCGCCACGGGGACGTACCTTTCGGGAAAAATCTTTGTCGGCGATGTGTCCTATGCGGGCGGACCGGACGGAGTGCTGCCGTCAGTGGGACTGTCGGATTCGCTGCGCGCGGCGGGCATTGAACTGCGCCGTTTCAAAACCGGTACACCCGCACGGGTGAAGCGGTCGAGCATCGATTTTTCCGAGTTGGAGGCACAGGAGGGGGACAATCCCGTCACACCATTTTCCTTTGAAACGACCAAAGAGCTTCACAACCGCGTGGTTTGCCATGTGACCTACACCAACGAAAAGACGCACGAGGTGATTCGCCAAAACCTGCATCGGTCGCCGCTGTACAGCGGGTTGATCGAGGGTGTGGGTCCGCGGTACTGTCCGAGTATCGAGGACAAAGTGGTTCGCTTTGCGGACAAACCGCGCCATCAGCTGTTCATTGAGCCGCTGGGCGAGGATACGGAGGAAATGTATTTGCAGGGAATGTCCTCGTCGCTTCCCGAGGATGTGCAGATCGCCATGTACCGCACAATCAAGGGATTGGAACACGTGGAGATTATGCGCAACGCGTATGCGATCGAATACGACTGCTGCAACCCGCTGGATCTGTTTCCGACGCTGGAAAGCAAAAAGCTGGCGGGACTGTACGGCGCGGGGCAGTTCAACGGCACGTCCGGCTATGAAGAAGCGGCGGCGCAGGGGCTGGTCGCGGGCATCAACGCGGCGCGCAAGCTGAAAGGGAAGACCCCGGTGATTCTGACGCGCGATTCGTCGTACATCGGCAGGCTGATCGACGATCTGACCACCAAGGGCTGCAACGATCCGTATCGCATGATGACGTCCCGTTCCGAATATCGGCTGATTCTGCGGCAGGACAATGCCGACGAGCGGCTGACGCCGCTGGGACACGAAATCGGGCTGATTTCCGACGCACGCTATGCCGATTATCTGGAAAAACAGCGGCTGATTGCCGAGGAAACCGCTCGTGTGGAGGAAGTCTCCGTCACGGCAAGTGAGGAACTCAACCAGCTGCTTGACGAACGCGGGACAGCGCCGCTGAAGGGTGGCTGCAAGTTGGCGGATCTGCTGAGAAGGCCGCAGATTACCTACGACGACCTGGCACCGTTTGACCCGACGCGCCCGCTGCTGCCGCGCGCTGTGAGCGAACAGGTGCAGATTCGGATCAAATACGCGGGATACATTGACAAGCAGGAACGCCAGGTGGCGCAGATGAAAAAATGGGAAACACGGCTTCTGCCGCCGGATCTGGACTATAAAACCGTGCCCGGACTGCGGCTGGAGGCACAGGAAAAGCTCAACCGCGTCAAACCGCTGAATGTCGGGCAGGCGGCGCGGATTTCGGGCGTGAATCCCGCGGACATCAACGTGCTGATGATTCGATTGAGCGGAGGACATCATGAATAAAGAACTGTTTTTGCGCACCTGCGCTGCGTTCGGGGTCACGCCGGACGCGCGCGCGGTGGAGCGATTTCTGATTTACGCCGCATTTTTGCGGGAATATAACGAAAAAGTCAACCTCACCGCCATCACCGATCCCGACGGCATTGCCGTCAAGCATTTTGCCGATTCGGTGATTCCGTTTGCGGGGATGGAAAAGGGCTTGTCGGTGATCGATGTCGGCACGGGGGCGGGTTTTCCGTCGGTGCCGTGGAAAATCATGGACCCGACACTTAAATTGACTCTGCTGGACAGTCTCAACAAGCGGATTGTGTTTTTGCATCAGCTGTGCGAAAAACTGGGGTTTGACGACGTGACGTTCGTCCACGCGCGCGCCGAGGAAGCGGCGCAGAAACCGCAGTTTCGGGAAAAGTTCGACGTGGCGACGGCGCGCGCGGTGGCGGCGCTGCCTGAACTGACGGAATATTGTTTACCTTTTGTCAAAGTTGGCGGGAGGTTCGTGGCGCTCAAGGGCTTTGACTGCGAGGACGAAGTGGCGCGCGCCGCACACGCCGTGGAGCTGCTGGGCGGAAAAATCGGCGAGGTGCGTAAGCTGAAATTGGACGAAACGGCGGAGAGAAGTGTAATTATGATACAAAAAATCTCCCACACTCCGACAAAATACCCCCGACCTTCCGCAAAAATGGCAAAACAACCGCTGTAATTTCAAATCCTGCAACCAAAATGTCTTTGCGCGTCGAGCGAAAGGATTGGCTTTTGTGCCGATTCGGTGCTACAATAGACGCGTAAGGACATTTTTCTGTACATAAAGCGGGAGGCAAGACGTTGAACTGGTTGAAAGACAAAAAGAAAAAAGCGCAGGAAGTGATGCAGATTCCGATCGGGGAGATTCATGCGAGTCCCTATCAGCCGCGGCGGAATTTTGATGAGGACGAGCTGTCGGAGCTGGCGCAGAGTATTCGCGAAAACGGAATTTTGCAGCCGCTTTCGGTGCGGAAGGCAAAAGAAGGCTATGAGCTGATTGCCGGGGAACGCCGCCTGCGGGCGGCGAGCAGGGCGGGACTGCTGACGGTGCCGTGCCTGGAGGTGGAAGCGGACGATCGGCAGGCGGCGGTGTATGCCGTGCTGGAAAATCTGCAAAGAAAGGACCTGAACTTTTTTGAGGAAGCGCAGGGAATCGCCCAATTGATTGACGAATTGGGGCTCACGCAGGAGGAAGCAGCAAAACGGCTCGGAAAATCGCAGTCGGCAATTGCCAATAAACTGCGGCTGCTGAAGCTCTGCGACCGCCAGAAGGAGATCATCCTCGGCGCAGGGTTGACCGAACGCCATGCGCGGGCGCTGCTGAAAATTGAAAGCACCCAATTGCGCGACCGCACGCTGTCGTATGTGGTGCTGAAAAAGCTGAACGTGGCGCAGACGGAGGAGTTCATCGAAGAAATCCTGCGGGAGCCAGAGGAATCGGGAAAGGAAAAGCGGCACGTAGTGGTCAAGGATGTGCGGCTGTTTGCCAATACGATTCAGAAGGCAATTGCGCTGATGCAGGAATCGGGCATCGATGCGCAGAGTGTCAAACGGGAAGGGGAGGCGTTCATCGAATACGTGGTGCGCATCCCGAAGGCGCAGAGCTATAAAACCGTTAAATGACCAACCTGTTTCACGTGAAACATCACAGGGGGAGTGTTTCACGTGAAACAGGATTTTTTTGTAAAACCCCCTTTTCTTTTGCGGGTAACTGTGGTATACTGTTAGAGTAATTGAACAGAGGAGGGGTGACCGTGGGAAATATTCTTTCGATTGTGAATCAGAAGGGCGGCGTCGGAAAAACAACGACGGCAGTGAATCTGGCGGCGGCAATCGGCGGGCATGGCAAAAAGGTGCTGCTGGTGGATATCGACCCGCAGGGAAATGCCTCCAGCGGTTTCGGAATTACCAAAAAAATGACGGCGGTTTCGTCCTACGACGTGCTGATGGGCGCGTTTCCGGCGAAGGACGCCATTGTGAAAACCAACTTCCGCGGTGTGGACATCCTGCCGTCCAGTATGCAGCTGGCAGGAGCGGAAATCGAGCTGGTACAGCTCAACGACCGCGTGCTTCGACTGAAAAAGGCACTGCTTGCCGTGAAGGAATCCTACGATTTTGTGTTCATCGACTGCCCGCCTTCCCTCGGATTGATTACCCTCAACGCGCTGACGGCAAGCGATTCACTGCTTGTGCCGATTCAGTGCGAGTTTTATGCGTTGGAAGGTCTTTCTCAGCTGATTTCCACCGTGCGGCAGGTGAAAAAACTCTATAATCCCTACATCGAGATCGAAGGCGTCATTCTGACCATGTACGACGGACGCCTGAATCTGACGATGCAGGTGGTGGACGAAGTGAAACGGTATATGCCGCAGAAAATTTACCGTTCCACCATTCCGCGCAACGTGCGTCTCTCCGAAGCCCCCAGCTACGGCGAACCGGTCATGTACTACGACAAGGCGTCCAAAGGGGCAAAGGCGTATGACGAACTGGCGAAGGAATTCCTGAAAAGGAGGAAATGACATGGCAATGAAGAAAAGCGGACTGGGCAGAGGACTGGATTCGTTGTTTGCGGACAATTCGTCCGAGGACGGCAAGGAAGTCAGCAGCCTCCGCATCAGCGACATCGAGCCGAACAAGGATCAGCCGCGAAAAGACTTTGACGCGGAAGCCCTGGCAGCTTTGGCAGATTCGGTTCGCGAACATGGCGTTTTGCAGCCGATTCTAGTGCGTCCGATCAGCGAATCACGCTATCAGATTGTGGCGGGCGAGCGGCGTTGGCGTGCGTCGAAAATGGCGGGATTGACCGAAATCCCCGCGGTGATTCGCGAAATGACCGAAGAAGAGACCATGCAGCTTGCCATGATCGAGAATTTGCAGCGCGAGGACCTCAATGCGATTGAAGAAGCGTTGGGATACGAACTGCTGATGACGCGCTATCACATGACCCAGGATGAGGTGTCCAAACGTGTCGGAAAATCGCGCTCTGCCGTGGCAAACGCCCTGAGGCTGCTGAAGCTGCCGAAGAAAACAAGCGAACTGGTGCGCAGCGGCGCCCTTTCGGCGGGACACGCACGGGCACTGCTTCAATCGGATGACGAGGCGCTGATCGACGAGGTCGCCGAAAAAATCGTCCGCACGGGCATGAGCGTCCGCGACGCCGAGCGCGCGATGAAGCCGCGATCCCCAAAACGGGGAGAGGAACAGGAGCTTTCGATGGACGCCGAGGTGCGGTTCTGTCGGGAGATGGAAGCGGCTTTGGGCGAGGAACTTGCCCGCCGCGTGAAAATCGACACGAAAAACGGAAACAACGGAACGTTGCAAATAGAATTTTTCTCGCAGCAGGATCTGTCGGATCTGGCACAGAAACTGGCGAAGGATTAAGGAGAGAATCATATGTTGGACATTAAACTGGTAAGAAGCAACCCCGATCTGGTCAAGGCGGGCATGGCAAAACGCGGCAAAAACATGGACAAGTATATCGATGACATCATTGACATCGACAATCAGCGCCGGGAAATCAGCCGTGAGGTCGAGGCAATGAAAGCCGAGCAGAACCGCGTCAGCAAGCTGGTTCCGCAGATGAAAAAAGAGGGCAAGGACACCACTGAGCTCTTTGCCGAGATGAAGGAGCTGTCCGCGAAAATCAAGGAAGCGGACGACCGCCTGTCGGTGCTGGAAGAAAAGCAGCGCATGGATTTGCTGAATATTCCGAACATTCCGCACGAATCGGTGCCTGCGGGCGTCGATGACACGCAGAACCCGGAGGTACGCCGCTGGGGCGAGCCGAGAAAGTTTGATTTCACCCCGAAAGCCCATTGGGACATCGGCGCGGATCTGGACATTCTGGACCCCGAAAGAGCCGCAAAGGTCACCGGCGCGCGCTTCCACTTCTATAAAGGACTGGGCGCCCGCTTGGAGCGTGCCGTCATCAACTTCTATCTGGATACGCACACTTCCAACGGATATACGGAAATGTTTCCGCCGTTCATGGTCAACCGTGCGTCAATGACGGGCACGGGACAATTGCCGAAGTTTGAGGAGGACGCGTTCCGCCTGACAAACGACTATTTCCTGATTCCGACCGCCGAAGTCCCGGTCACGAACTATTACCGCGATGAAATTCTGGACGGAAGCAAACTTCCGATTAAATATTGTGCCTATTCCGCGTGCTTCCGCGCCGAGGCGGGCAGCGCCGGCAGAGACACCCGCGGACTGATCCGTCAGCATCAGTTCAATAAGGTGGAGCTGGTGAAATTTGCGCGTCCGGAGAACTCGTATGAGGAACTGGAAAAACTGACGCACGATGCCGAGCGCGCGCTTCAGCTGCTGGGGCTGCCGTACCATGTAGTCACCCTCTGCGGCGGCGATCTGGGCTTCTCTTCGGCAAAAACCTACGATATCGAGGTTTGGCTGCCGTCGTATAATGCTTATAAGGAAATTTCGAGCTGTTCTAACTTTGAGGACTATCAGGCACGCCGCGCGTCGATCCGCTTCAAGGACGACCCGAAGGGCAAGGCGCAGCTGGTGCATACGCTCAACGGCTCCGGTCTGGCAATCGGCAGAACGGTCGCGGCAATTCTGGAAAACTATCAGAATGCCGACGGCAGCGTGACCGTGCCGGAGGTGCTGCGCAAGTATATGGGCGTGGACGTGATTCGCTGAGCCGAGGACACTTCGGCGGCACGAAAACCCGAACCCTGCTTCGCGCTTTCTGTGCGCGCTGCCCGAAATGGAATCGGAAAACCTTCGCTTTGCGGAGAAAAGCCGCAAAAGAGGGGAGACCTTCCGCTTTGCGGGAGCGAAAAATCGGAAAAACGATTTTCCGACACTGTATCCACCCTTGCACCCGTAGCTTTTACAAAGCAACAGCCGCCCTTTACAAAGGGCGGCTGTTGCGGCTGCCGGAGAGGTTTTGTTTTTCTGCGGTACAACATTGAAAAACGGACAAATCCATGACGCTGTTGAGACAAGGGCGGCTGGCGAGAAGCGCTTAATGGGTTGACCTTGTGGTGTACCGAAATCCCGCAGAAATTTACTTTGTGCGACTCGGAAAATCGTCTCCGATATTTTCCGAAATGTTGAAAAATTTGCTCTTCGTCACAAAGGAAAAAATCGCACCAACTCATGGCTTCCTTGCGGTAAGGGCGGCTGGCGCGGAGCGGGTGAGGGATTGTTTGGAAAGCACCGAAAAACAGGAAAAAAATTCCTCTGCGGCACGGAGAAAAAAACACGCACAGCCATAGGCTCCCTCCGAGAGGGAGCTGTCGCCGAAGGCGACTGAAGGAGAAAGCGAATCTTTCGGTTTTTCGCCGTCTTTCCGTTCCGCAGGCTCCTTCCGTCACGCTCACGCGTGACACCTTCCTTCCGGAGGAAGGCAACGGTTGACGAATTGCACTGCCGCAAAAATATCTCTCGGCACAATCTAAAACAGCACAGTCTGCGGCGGCAAAAATACGATTCCTTCCGAACCTCAACACCCCTCAGTCACCTGCGGCGACAGCTCCCCTCTTTGAAAGAGGGCAGCCTATCGGTGACCGGCTGCGGCGCGAAAAAAACGGCAGTGAAAATCTTTTGTTTTAAAAGCACAGACTTTCGGCATTAAAAACCCGGATTTTTTCCTTGCTTTCTCTGTGGCACAAAGGAGAAAAAAGCACAAATCAAAGGCTCCCTCCGAGAGGGAGCTGTCGCGGAGCGACTGAGGGAGAATGCGCGACTTTTGCTTTTTCGGTTTTAGCAAAAATACACGACCAACATCTTCTCAACCTTGAAGCACCGAAAGCCCGAAAAAATTGACTTCCCTCTCGGATGCTCAAGACAAACCTTTCTGCCGATTCCCGTGAAAAGGGCAAAAGAAGCCTTAAATAGAATACAAAAAGTTATATATAAACGTCTTTATACAAATAGCAATCGCAATGTGAGGTCTTTATGAAAGAAAAATTCCTTCCCACCTGCCGCGCCGTGCTGCACGCGACACTTCCCGTAATGGCAGGGTATCTTGTGATGGGCGCCGCCTTCGGCATTCTGCTCGCCGATCGCGGGTTCGGCGTCGGTTGGGCGCTCGGCATGGCGGTGACCGTCTATTCCGGATCCATGCAATTCGTCGGTGTCGATCTGCTTTACAATGCGGCGTCCTTGATTTCCGCCGCCATGGTCACGCTTCTGGTCAATGCGCGTTATGCCGTCTACGGCGTTTCAATGCTCGACCGCTTTTCCTCGCTCGGCAAACTCAAGCCTCTGATGATCTTTTGGCTTACCGACGAGACCTACGCCCTGCTTTGCACGACGCCGCCCGAAGGAGTCAACAAAAAGCTGTATACGGTGCTGATCGCGTTTTTTGATCATCTGTACTGGATCGTCGGATGCGTGGCGGGTTCGCTTTTGGGACAGGTGCTGCCTTTTTCCACCGAGGGCATTGATTTCGCCATGACGGCGCTGTTTGTGGTGATTGTGGTCGATCAGTGGCAGGAGGCGAAGGATCATTTCCCGGCATTGGCGGGGGCGGGAATTTCGGTTTTGTGTCTGCTGCTGTTCGGCGCGGACGCGTTTCTCATTCCGTCGATGATTGCGATTTCCGCCGCGATCTTGCTGCGGCAAAACATTCATGACAGGAGGGAACAGCATGAATGAGTTTTGGCATAGCTTTCTGCTGGTTGCTGTCATGTCGGGTGTGACGGCGCTGTTACGCGCCTTGCCGTTTTTGGTTTTCCACGGCGAAAAGCCGATTCCCGGCTGGGTTACGCGGTTGTCCGTGGCGCTTCCCGCAGCAGTGATGACGATGCTGGTGGTGTATTGCTTCCGAAAGGTGAATCTGACGGCAATGCCCTTCGGATTGCCGGAAGTGATTGCCACGGCAACGGTAGTGGGAATACACCTCTGGAAGAAAAATTCGCTGTTGAGCGTTTTGAGCGGCACAGTGGTGTATATGCTTTTGGTGCAATTGGTGTTTTGAAGAAAGAGAACTCACGCGGCGCGGCTTTCAGCCGCGCCGTTTTCTGCTGCTTTCGGTTTTGGCGAAAATACGCGACCGACATTTTC
Source organism: Oscillospiraceae bacterium (assembly GCA_003445125.1). Taxonomy (GTDB): domain Bacteria; phylum Bacillota; class Clostridia; order Oscillospirales; family Ruminococcaceae; genus UBA11540. Next base: position 9,587 of record DLVP01000225.1, read on the forward strand.
TCTGCCTTAAAACATTGCTGAAAGTCCGAAACAAAAAATCAAATCCAAAATCCACAGAAAGGCAAAACCGCGGCTTTCGGGTGACTTTCAGTCCCGCGGGCTCCTTTCGCCACGCTCGCGCGTGACCCCTTCCTCCCGGAGGAAGGCAACGGTTGACAAACTGCACTGCCGCAAAAATATCTCTCGGCACAATCTAAAACAGCACAGTCTGCGGCGGCAAAAATACGATTCCTTCCGAATCCCAACACCCCTCAGTCGCCTGCGGCGACAGCTCCCCTCTTAAAAAGAGGGCAGCCTGCTGATGACCGACTGCGGCGCGCAAAAGAAACGGCAGTGAAAATCTTTCGTTTTAAAAGCACAGACTTTCGGCATTAAAAAACCGGATTTTTTCCTTGCTTTTTCTGTGGCACAAAGGAAAAAATCGCACAAATCAAAGGCTCCCTCCGAAAGGGAACTGTCGCGGAGCGACTGAAGGAGAGTGCGCGACCCCCGTTCTTCGTTTTCGTCGTCGGTGCGCAACGGACGTTTTCCGTGCATTTCATGCCGAATGTCCGCGAAAACAAGCGCGGGCTGTGTCGGAAATGTAAAATATTTCCCCGCCCCTTGAAACTGTGGGAGAAATATGGTAAAATAAACTGTAATACCAAAGGAAAGGATCCGGTTCTATGGACGAACTGAAAAATATTGTCGCCAGCAACCTCATCGAACTGCGGGTCGCATCGGGAATGACCCAGTCTCAGCTGGCAGAAAAAATCAACTACTCGGATAAATCGGTGTCCAAATGGGAACGCGCGGAGGCGATTCCGGACGTCGCTGTGTTGAAAAATATTGCCGATGTGTTCGGCGTGACGGTGGATTACCTCATCACGACGCATGACCGTTGGGAAAAGAAACCGAAAAAAGAAAAACGGATCGTCAGCCGCCGGATGATTATTGCCGTGTCGGTGATGGGAATTTGGGCGGCGGCGTTTGTCGCGTTCGTGATTTTGTGGTTGATGGAACGCGTGGTGTGGCAGATTTTTCTGGGCGCGGTGCCTGTGTCGCTGATCACACTTCTGGTGCTTCACTCGGTGTTCGGACACGGAAAATATAACTTCTGGATTGTCACGGCGCTGATGCTCAGTGTGCTGAGCTTTGTGTATTTTTTGTTTTTGCGGTATAATTGGTGGCAGATTTTCCTGCTTGCCGTGCCGTTGGAGTTGGTGATCTTTTTTGGATTCCGCATTTGCAGACCAAAGCCGAAACAGCCCTAAAACCGCAGTGTCATGCGGATTCTCTTGGGAGTAGAATTGCGATTTTGCAATTCTACTCCCTTTTCTACTGTCCAAAACCCATTCGGTAGAGGAAAAACCGCAGGGCGGAGAGAGGAAGAAAAAAGGAGTAGGTTGCGTTCTATGGGGCGCGGGGGTAAAATAAATCATGCGCAAAAAAAGCGCGGTGATTTTTCCGAAAGAAGGTTTTGTTGCATGAGTTTTATTTTGTCTTGTGAATCCACGGTGGATCTTCCGTTTTCCTATGTTGAAAGCCGCAAGATTCCCGTCCTGTTTTATTCCTATCTGATGGACGGTCAGACCTACGTTGATGATATGCTCCGTGACAGCGAGGCACTGCCCGCGTTTTACCGCCGATTGAAGGAAGGGCAGATGGCAACCACGTCACAAATCAATGAGACGGACTATCTGAACTTTTTTGACGAGCAGCTGCAAAAGGGCGATTTGCTGCACTTGGCGTTCGGGTCGGGAATGACCAATTCGGTTGCCAATGCGCAGACGGCGGCGGAAAAAATGCGTGAAAAATACCCGAACCGCCGCCTGATCGTGCTGGACTCGCTGGCAAGCTCGTCGGGCTACGGAATGCTCGTGGACACGGCGGCGGATATGCGCGATGCGGGCGCGGAGATGGAGGAAATCGAGGCGTGGGTGCTTGCCAACCGCAATCGGGTGCACCACCAGTTTTACAGCACGGATCTGAAGTACTTCCGCCGCGGCGGAAGAGTTTCGGGACCGGCGGCAATGATCGGTACGATTCTCAATATCTGCCCGCTGATGCACCTGAACGCCGACGGCAGAATTATCGCCTACGGAAAAGTGCGCGGCAAGAAAAATGCGATCGCCGCAACGGTGAACTGGATGAAAGAACACGCGCAGGGCGGGGAAAAGTACGACGGAAAGTGCTTCATTTCTCATTCGCACTGCTGGGGAGATGCCGAGGAAACGCGGCGGGAAATTGAAGCGGCGTTCCCGAAACTGCGCGGCAAGGTGCGGATTTTTGACATCGGCACGATCATCGCCTGCCATACGGGACCCGGCACGGTCGCGGTGTTCTTCATGGGCGATGAGCGCGAGGCGGGGGAGAAATAGAGCATGATCAGAATTTTTACCGATACTTCCGCGAACCTGCCGTCTGCGCTGATTTCGCGCCACGGTATTGAGGTTGTGCCTTTTTCCTATACGATTAACGGCGAACCCGGCACGCTCGAAGGAAAAGCATTTTACGAGGCGATGCGCCAAGGCGCGGAGATTAAAACGTCGATGGTGAACATTGCGACGTTCATGACCCCGATGCGCAAAGCACTTGAACGCGGAGAGGACGTGCTGTACATCGGAATGTCGGGCGGAATCAGCGGCACGGCGCACGCGGCGTCGGTGGCAACGTCGGAGCTGCGGGAAGAATTTCCCGACCGACGGATTGCTGCGGTGGATACGTTGGCGGCATCGCTCGGCGAAGGGCTTTTGGTGCTGAAAGCGGTCGCGTGGCGTGATGAGGGAAAGGACTTTTCGGAAATTTGCGAGCGGCTGGAGGACGAAAAGAAACGGATGTGCCAGTACTTCACCGTGGACGACTTAGAGTATCTCAAACGCGGCGGCAGAATCAGCAAGCTCGCGAGCGTGGTGGGAACGGTGCTGAAAATCAAGCCGATTCTGACTGGCGATCACGAGGGGAAAATTATTCTCTGCGGCAAGGCACGCGGACGTAAACAGGCGCTGCTGTCGCTTGCGGAGCACGATGAACGCTTGGTGACCGACAAAACGGCGCTGATCGGCATTGCTCACGGCGACGACGAGGCGGGCGCGCAGGAACTGCTGGAAATGCTCCGCGAGCGGGGATTTTCGGGCGAGTGCCTGACGGAAATTTACGAGCCGGTCACGGGCTCCCACGTGGGACCCGGCACGGTGGCACTGTTTTTCATGGGAACGCATAAATAAGAATAACGAATAAAAACCCCCGCCGACGGAAAAATTTTTCCGTCG
>DLVP01000053.1:0-175 GCA_003445125.1 Oscillospiraceae bacterium
TCCGCTCAAAGACGGCGTAATTGCAGATTTTGACGTAACTGCCAGTATGCTGCAGATTTTTATCCGCAAAATTTTCAACAAACGGTTTTTCAACCGCCCCCGTGTGGTGATCTGCATCCCCTCCGGCGTTACTGCCGTGGAGCGCCGTGCTGTGAAAGCGGCGGCAATCAAGGCA
>DLVP01000053.1:218-5437 GCA_003445125.1 Oscillospiraceae bacterium
AGCCCATGGCTGCCGCCATCGGTGCGGGACTTCCCGTTGCGGAAGCTACCGGCAGCATGGTGGTGGACATCGGTGGCGGCACGGCAGAGGTTGCCGTAATTTCGTTGGGCGGTATTGTCGCATCGAAAAGCGTGCGCATCGGTGGCGACCAGTTTGACGCTTCCATCATTGCGTACATCAAGAAGAAGTACAACCTCCTCATTGGTGAAAGAACCGCAGAGGATATTAAAATCACCATCGGTTCTGCCTATGAATATGAAGGCGAAGCACCGATGGAGATCAAAGGCAGAAATCTGGTGGACAGTCTTCCGCAGAACATTACGGTGACTCCCGCCGAAATCCGCGAGGCGTTGTGGGATCCGATCTGCAGTGTGCTGGATGCCATTAAGGTGACGCTGGAAAAAATTCCGCCGGAGCTGTCTTCGGATATTATCGATCACGGCATCACGCTGACCGGCGGCGGTGCGCTTCTGAAAGGGCTTGACACCCTGATTTCCAAAGAAACCGGTATGACCGTTTTCATTGCAGATAACCCGCTGGACTGCGTTGCGGAAGGCACGGGAAAGGTTTTGGAGGATACCGCGGCACTGCACAATCTTTTGTCGGAAACGGAAAGAGACTGACACTTCGGGCAGGCATATGACTATGCCCGCCCGTTTCTGTTTTGGGGGACATCATGAAGGAATTTTTTTCATCGGTAAAATTCAAAATTCTCGTCTGCGTCTGCGCGCTGCTCGCAGGCTTTATGATCTATGCCCTCACTGACAACCGTTCAAACTTTATCGAACAGGGACTTGACTTCATCGTTACACCGATCAAATCCCTTTCTTCCGCCATTTCCAATGCTGTCGGCTCTTTTTTTGAACGGCACACCAATGTGGATGCACTGTACGAAGAAAATGAACAGCTCAAAGATGAAATTGCATCATTGAAGGAACAATTGGTGACTCTGGACGAATACAGGCTCGAAAATCAACAATTGAAAGAATTTCTGGAAATCAAAGAACTGAACCCTTCCCTGGAGCTTGAAACCGCTTCAGTGATCGGTTCCGATCCGTTGGACAGCTTCGGTGCGTTCACCATTGACAAAGGTTCTTTGCACGGCGTGAAAAAGAACGATGTCGTCATTTGCCGCGAAGGACTGGTCGGCATTGTCAGCCAGGTCAATTCCATTTCCTCCCGTGTCACTACGATTCTTGACCCCACAGTACACATCGGTGCGTTCATTTCTTCCACACAGGATGACGGATTGATCAAAAACACGGCTGCGCTGGCACTTGAAAACATGACACAAATGACCATGCTCAGCCGCGAAACACAAGCGACAATCGGAGATTATATCATCACTTCCGGCACCGGAGGTGTGTTCCCGAAGGGGCTTCTGATCGGCACCGTTGCCGAAATTTCCGCCGATGCCAACGGACTTTCCAAAAATGCCGCCGTGCGTCCTGCCGCCGACATTCGTAACGTGCGAAACGTGGCAGTCATCAAATCTTTTACGGGACAAGGTGCCGAAGCACTCCCTTCCGGCTCCTCCGACGGGGGTGATTCGCATCAACCGTAAAGTCCGCCTTGCGTTGAAATGGGTTTTGTTGGTCTTGTTTATCCTCGTACTTTTCACGCTGCAATCCACGCCCGGGCTTTTCCAAATTGCGGGCGTGCGTCCGATCCTGCTGATTCCTGCGGCAGTTGCCGTCGCCATGTTTGAAGGAGAATTCATCGGTGCTTTCGTCGCCATGGGATGCGGTCTGCTTTGGGATTTGGCGGGAGAGGCTCCGTTCGGCGCTTATGCCCTGCTATGCCTGCTGTTCGGTGTGATTACCGGACTTTTGCTGCGCCTGCTTTTGCGCTGTGAATGGTTCAATTGCGTGGTTCTTGTTCTGGTGTTCTCTTTTATTGTGATTTGTGCCGAATTTCTTTTTGCCTACGCAATTTACGGGCATACTCATATCGGCACCATTTTTCTGCATAAGCATTTGCCGGTGGTTTTGTACACCACCGCAGTCTCTCCGGCGGTCTTTTTTGTCGTAAAACAGATAGAAAAATTGAATCCCGGAGAAAACGGAAAGGGATGATTCGTTGAACAAAAAAATAGCAGCCCGCAATGCGGTCATGATTGTTTTTTTAACCGTCATCTTTCTCGGTTTTCTCGTGCGCCTGATTCAGGTTCAGATTGTCGATATTGACAACTACCGTTTGCTTCAGGAAGCGACTTATACCCGTACCATGACCATTTCTCCGACGCGAGGAGAAATTTATGACCGAAACGGCGTCCCTCTCGTGAAAAATCGCGTCAGCTATCAGATTGTGCTGGACAAAGCCTATATCCGAAGCGCCGATCTCAACCGGGTGATCCTGCATCTGACCGAATTGCTCACGCAAACCGGAGAGGTCTGGACAGACAAGCTCCCGATCAGTCAAACCGAGCCATATACCTTCACCGATGACGCAGCCGCTGTCGCAAGGCTGAAAAAATTTCTGGAGCTTCAACCGCACGCCACTGCCGAGAACTGCATGGAATGGTTGACGGAAACCTATAAGCTTCAGGACTTCACTCCATCGCAAATTCGCCTTATTGCGGGCGTACGGTACACGATGTCCGATTTCGGGTACTCGCTCACCAACCCCTACTCCTTTGCTGAAAGCATTTCCTATGCAACTTCTTTGATTATCGAAGAAAACGCCGATTTGTACTTGGGCGCCCATGTGGAAGAAAGTGCCGAACGTGAGTATGTGTGCGGGGATCTTGCGGCAAATATTATCGGCATCACAGGAAAACTGACTTCCGAAGAATATGATGCGTACAAGGAAAACGGATACGGTCTGAACGACCGGATCGGAAAATTCGGAATTGAACGGCAATTTGAAGCACAGCTGCGCGGAACTGCGGGAACGCGGGAAATCCGTTTGGACAGTCGCGGAGAAATTCTGAGTGTTGAAGATACGGTACTTCCGCAGGCGGGCGAATCGATTTATCTGACCATTGATTCCGAATTGCAGCGGGTCGCTCAAACTTCACTTGCCAAGCAAATTGCCGTAATCCGTCAAAAAGCTTCCCGTTACGGATACGAAGCAAAAGGCGGCGCCGCAGTGGCAGTTGCTGTCAAAACCGGCGAAATTCTTGCCTGCGCCAATTACCCCACCTATGATCTGTCACGTTATTACGCCGACTATCAGGTCTACGCCCAAGACCCATTGTCTCCTTTATACAACCGTGCGCTCAGCGGATTGTATGCGCCCGGTTCCTGTTTCAAACCGGTGACTGCCGTTGCAGCATTAACAGCAGGTGTCGTGACAGACACAGAAAACATTTTCTGTGCCAAAAAGTTTACTCATTTTGCCGATTATCAGCCAAGCTGTATGTACTACCACGGAAACATCAACCTCGCCCGCGCTTTGTCGGTTTCCTGCAACGTATATTTCTTTGAAACGGGACTGCGTGCCGGCGTGGATCGCATTGTGCAGTACGCCAAGCAGTTCGGTCTCGGCGAAAGTACCGGAATCGAAATCCCTGAAAAAACCGGTCGTGTCGCCTCCCCCGCCGTTCGTGAAGCGTTGGGCAGAAAATGGCAGGCGGGCGACATTTTACAGCTTGCCATCGGTCAGTCGGACAGCCAGTTTTCTCCGCTGCAAATTGCCATGTACACCGCCACGCTCGCCAACAACGGCACACGGATGTCGGCGCACATCGTCAATCGAAGAACAACTTATGACGGAAGTCAGACCTTGTTTGAAACACAGCCGACGGTTGCTTCGCAGGTGGATGCCGATCAGACGGTATTTGAATCCGTTAAAAAAGGCATGGTCACCGCCTCCCTCACCGGCACCGGCAGAAGTCAGTTTGCCAATTACCCGGTAAAAGTTGCTTCCAAAACCGGTACGCCCGAAATCGGCGACGGCACCTGCGACGCGGTATTTATCGCTTACGCCCCTGCCGACGACCCCGAAATTGCCGTGGCGGTCGTCATCGAACGCGGATACCAGGGATATGAAGCGGCACCTGTTGCCAAAGCTATTTTCGATCAGTATTTCGGATACGATGTGACCTACTCGTTTGACACAGCGAACGCGGATGTATCCGCCATTATGGAGTGACACATTATGAGTGAAATCACACTGATTGCCTCCGGCAAGGGAGGCGTCGGAAAATCCACGGTCAGCGCCCTTCTCGGTCTGTCGCTGGCACAGAGCGGAAAAAAAGTGTTGATTGTCGAACTGGACGCGGGATTGCGCTGTCTGGACATTATGTTGGGTGTGAGCGACCGCGCGGTATTTGATCTTTCCGACGTCGCTGCCGGGCGCTGTGCTCCCCGTGACGCGATCGTCTGCGGCGACTTTTCCGAAAATCTTTTTGTTGCCGTCGCACCGAATGATCCGTCCTTTCGTTTTGATAACCTCGGATTGGCTGCATTTTTGAAAAAACTGTACGGTTTCTTTGATTTTGTGCTGATTGATGCCCCCGCTGGATTGGGCGACCAGGTAAAATTTGCCGCTTCCCTCTGCAATCGTGCGTTGATCATCGTGACCCCGGATTCCATATCCGTCCGTGACGGTGCGAAGGTGTCCCAACTGCTTCGGCAGCAGAGTGTTACGTGCCAGCATTTGCTGATCAACAAGGTCAACACCGAAGATCCGAAGAAAAATGGCATATCGGATTTTGACCGCATTATGGATGCCGTCGGAATCCCGCTGATCGGCGTAATCTGCGACGACAAGGTACACTGCCGTGCGCTAAGCGAAGGAAAGCTCTCCGTGGATCGCGGACAGATTTTTGAAATTTTTGAGGCAATTGCAAAAAGATTTCTTGGAAATCGGGTTTCCTTGTTGATTATCTGAAAAATTTGTGGTATAATGTCTGCGTACATGAAAATTTTTAGCCTTGCAAATTCTCTTGTGTTTTGAAAAATCGCAATTTTTCCACAATGATCTGAAACGGAGGTATTGCATGAACATTGCTTTGATTGCCCATGACAGTAAAAAAGAGTTGATGGTGCAGTTCTGCATCGCTTATTGCGGCATTCTCAGTCACCACAACATTTGCGCCACCGGTACGACGGGAAAACTCGTTTCCGAAGCGACCGGCTTGAAAATTACGCGCTTTTTGAGCGGCTTCCAAGGCGGAGATCAGCAGATTTCTTCCCGCATTTCCTGCAATGAAATCGACGTTCTGTTTTTCTTCCGCGATCCGATCACCCGCCGCGAAACCGAACCCGCCGATG
>DLVP01000053.1:5492-8321 GCA_003445125.1 Oscillospiraceae bacterium
TCTTGATTGGAGAAATATTGTGAATCCCAAATAAACAACGGCTTTGAACGGGAAAACGTGCGAAAGCATCCTTACAGAGAAGGTCGGCAGCTGAGAAGACCAGGAAATGATTTCGGACGTGCGACACCCGCGAGCCTGCAAAGTGAACTTTCAGTAGCTTTGCACGTACTCCTGCGTTAAAGGATGGAGGGGCTTTTGCCCGAAACAAGGTGGTACCGCGTAAGCTTTCGGCTTTCGTCCTTGATGAGGACGGAAGCCTTTTATTTTTATGAAGGAGACTGACTATGGCTGTTATTACCAACGCCCCGCGCGGAACGCAGGATGTGCTTCCCGCGCAAAGCTACAAATGGAAGCACATCGAGGAAGTTGCCAAAAAAATTTCCGCATTGTACGGATTTAAAGAGATCCGCTTCCCTACCTTTGAACACACCGAGCTGTTTCAACGCTCCGTCGGTGACACGACCGATGTGGTGCAAAAAGAAATGTACACCTTCAATGATAAGGGCGACCGTTCGATCACTCTTCGTCCCGAAGGTACGGCAGGTGTCGTGCGAACTGTAATTGAGCACGGACTGCTTAACGAAGCCTTGCCGCTGAAGGTTTTTTACCTGATTTCCTGCTTCCGCTATGAAAAGCCGCAGGCAGGCAGATTGCGTGAATTTCATCAATTCGGCGCAGAAATGTTCGGGTCTGCGTCTCCTGATGCCGACGCGCAGCTCATCGCCATGATCCACAACATTTTTGATTTTCTCGGAATCAAAAACCTATCCTTGGAGATCAATTCCATCGGCTGCCCGACCTGCCGCAAAAAATATCACGAGGCTCTGACCGCTTATTTCAAAGCGCACATTGACGAGCTTTGCGAAACCTGCAAAAGCCGTCTGGAAAAGAATCCCATGCGTATTCTTGACTGCAAAAGTCCGGTTTGTTCGGCACTCGCCAAGGACGCTCCGAAAATCACCGACTATCTGTGCGAGGAGTGTCAAACCCATTTTGACAGCGTGAAAAAGCGGTTGGAGCTTTCCGGAATTTCCTACACGGTCAATCCGCGCATTGTCCGCGGTCTGGATTATTACACCAAAACCGTGTTTGAATTTGTCTCCGATAACATCGGCGCACAGGGCACCGTGTGCGGCGGCGGACGCTATGACGGGCTGGTTGCCCAAATGGGCGGACAACCGACTCCCGCGCTCGGCTTCGCCATGGGACTCGAACGCCTCATTCTGCTCATGGATGCCTGCGGATGCGAATACAAGCCCGAACCGACCTGTGATCTCTACATTGCTTCTATCGGCGAAGCCGCCTCGCTCAAAGCGTTTGAAATGGTTTCCAAATTGCGCACTGAAGGACTGTACGCCGAAAACGATGTCATTGGCAGAAGCGTGAAAGCACAAATGAAATATGCCGACAAAATCGGTGCGAAATTTTCCTTGGTGCTCGGTGATGACGAAATTCTCAACAACCGTGCCAAACTCAAGAACATGGCAACCGGTGAAACTGTCGGAATCTCGTTGGACGAGGATTTATCCCAACGTTTTTTGGACGCTCAGATTGATGATACAATGACTTCCATTATGGATCTTTTAGAAGGAGGAAATATTCATGGTTGACACAATGAACGGTCTCAGACGCACGCACTACTGCACAGAGGTTTCCGATGCGGACATCGGAAAAGAAGTGGTGGTCTGCGGGTTTACGCAGAAAACCAGAAACCTCGGCAACCTGCTTTTCATTGACCTGCGCGACCGCAGCGGTATTTTGCAATTGGCGTTTGACGACTCCACCGATAAATCCCTTTTTGAAAAAGCGGAAACCGTGCGTACCGAATTTGTCCTGATGGCAAAAGGCGTGGTGCGGCAGAGAGAATCCGTCAATCACGAGATCAAAACCGGAAATATTGAAGTACTGGTTTCCGATCTCCGCATTCTCTCCAAGGCTCAGACCACTCCGTTTGAAATTTCCGACAAAGCCGCTGTGAAGGACGAGCTGCGTCTGNNGCAGCCGGGAGGCCGACGAGACTCAGCGTCTGAAATATCGTTATCTGGATCTGCGCCGTCCGCAATTGCAAAAGAACCTGATCATGCGGCACGAAATTGCCCGCGTGACCCGTCAGTATTTCTATGAGAACGGTTTTCTGGAAATTGAAACTCCGATGATGATCCGTTCCACGCCAGAGGGCGCCCGCGACTATCTGGTTCCTTCCCGTGTCCATCCCGGCAGCTTCTACGCCCTGCCCCAATCTCCGCAAATCTACAAGCAGTTGCTCATGATTGCCGGCTATGACCGCTATATTCAGCTCGCCCGCTGCTTCCGCGACGAGGATCTGCGCGCCGACCGTCAGCCTGAGTTCACGCAGATCGACCTGGAAATGAGTTTTGTGGACGTTGACGACATCATGAAAATGATCGAAGGCTTTGTACAGCGTCTGTTCAAAGAAATCCTCAATGTCACCCTCCCCGAAGCTCTTCCCCGCATGACCTACCGTGAAGCCATGGAAACCTACGGTTCCGACAAGCCCGACACCCGTTTTGACATGAAGATTCAGGATCTGTCCGACCTTGTGAAAAACTGCGGATTTTCCGTATTTACCGACGCTGTGAACAATCACGGCAGTGTGCGTGCGATTGTGGCGAAAAATGCGGCAGACAAGCTGACGCGGAAGGAAATTGATAAACTGACCGAATTTGTCCGCGGCATCGGTGCCAAAGGACTGGCATTTATCCGTTGGATTGACGAAACTCCCATTTGCTCGTTTGCAAAATTCATGACAGAAGATGAAATGCACGCCATCACCGAAAGATTGCACATGGAAAAAGGCGATGTGGCTCT
>DLVP01000192.1 GCA_003445125.1 Oscillospiraceae bacterium
AAAGCGGCTCCTTGCACATACCTTCACAGACGGGCGGCGGGCGCAAAAGCGCCCGCCGCATTTTCCCGTCAGCACGGTGACCGTCAGCGCGAATACAACCCCTCTTTCGCATGAACCAGCGCAGTAATCATTGTGTGATAGGGCGTGTCGATTCCGTACTGCTTGCCGAGACGGACAACGGCGCCGTTGATGAAGTCAATTTCGGTTTTTCTTTTGTTTTCGATGTCCTGGCACATCGACGCTTTGCCGGTTCCGAGAACCGTCGCCGTGTCCATCACATCGTGGTAAACCGCGTCATAATCGAAAACTGCGCCATCCTTCCGGGCAACGGCAACCGCCTCCGCAAGAAGGTTTGCCACCACCTCGCGCACGTAGCCGTCCTCAGCGATGACCCGAATCGGCGCGTCCAGCAGCGCGGTCACCGAGTTTATGGTCATATTGATAAACAGCTTTTCCCACAGCAGGCGTTTTACATCGTCACATTCCACGGCTTCGATCCCGCTTTGGCAAAACACCTCCGCGATTTTCTGCGCGGCTTTCCCGTTCCCGCTCGGGGAGCCGATATGCGTAACGCCTGCTCCGGAATGATAGATCTTTCCGGAGCCCAAAGTCACGCAGTTATGCTTGGTCGTGCCGAGCAGAATCTGACCTTCGCCGGCAAATTCCCGCATGATTTCAAAATTGCCCAGCCCGTTCTGGAGCGACAGGAGCACCGTATCGGACGAGATGAGCCGCTGATTGCCCTTCAGCGCGACACGCGTGGCGGTATCCTTGACAAACACGATCAACAGATCAAATTTGCCCGAAGCCTCACCGCTGATTTCCGCCTTTACTTTGAAATTCTTTTCGTCGGCGCCGCCTTTTTCTTTCATAAAAATACCGTCGCGGTTCACGGTATCCACCGTATTTTTATCAATATCCAGCAGGGTCACCTCATTTTTGCCGCACAGCATACACGCATAAAGGCAGCCCATAGCGCCTGCGCCGATAATCCCGATTTTCATGAATAACGCTCCTCCTTATAAATATAAAAGATGTCGCCCTTTGAAAAAAGTGCGACATCTTTGCCGTATGCCCACATTATAGTACCGTTTGTTCCGTTTGTCAAGAGCGGAAACACCGAATCGCGCTTTTCCGACGGCACGGAAAGTTCGATTTTGCGGTTCAAAGATTACCAGGTGGTATTGACTTCCTCGTTGACCGCCACCTTTGCGGCATCGGCGATTACCTTGTCCACATAGACGGTACGCACCGAAAAATCAGTGTATTCGCCGTTGAGCTTGATCAGCGCCTGGCGCGCGTCCTGTGCAGATTTTGTAAACGAGATCACATCCTCGCCGCCCTTATGGTAGCGATAGGTCACGGTCAGCATCGGCTCGGCGTCCGTGCGCTCGGTGGTGAAATTCTCCAGGTACGCACTGACCAGCACCTGATAGTAGGTCTGGAAATTCTCGGTATTGATCTGTTTTCCGTTGTATTTCGCGAAGATCACGTCATTTTCTTCATCGTGGCTGACAGCGAAAACATAGGTATTTTCCGGAGTCTTGACCTCCACCTCTTTCACCGTATTGATATGCGGCACAAGGAAGATTTTGGAGACGACGTCGGGATACTGCGCGTTTACCCACAGTTCGACTGCGGAGGTGGGAACGCGGTAGATCACGTCGTCGGTATCGTTCATGACAAAGGCATAGTCGCCGTCGATTTTTCCGACCGTCAGCGTGAATTTGCCCGCGGAGGATTCGACGGAAGCCACGGAAAGCGGCGCGTCAAAGCCGTATGCCGCACGCACGCCTTCATCGGGAGACAGTTCGACCACCGAATCCGCCGACAGTGCCAAGAACGACATAAGGAAATCGGTGCCGCCCGTGATATCAAACGGCGCGTGACCGGGGGAAATGACCTCGTAGGAGAACACATCTCCTTCGTCTCCGGTGTCGGGCGTCGGAACGATCACGATCGGCGTTTCACGCACGGAGCCGGACAGCTCCACGCGCTCAAATTCGACCAGCTCTTCGGAATTGTAGGTCGGGGTGACCTGCGTATTGACAAACGCCTTGCGGGACGCCATCATTTTCGTCGCCAGTGACGCATTGAACAGATAGATCGTGTCCGAATCCGCCAATTTTCCGTAATAGGCGGAGGTGGTGCTTTCCTGATTGCCCAAAAGCAGTGTCACAGTTTCGTCCTTGAACGTGGCGGTCACGGTAGCATAGGGGTCGTCCAGACCGTACAGCGACAGATCTTCGGCAGAATCCGCCACCTTTTTCCGCGCCTTCACCGAGCAGAACGAGTCTGCGTAGCTGTTGATCAGCGTGGCGCTGACGTTATAATCGGCAAGGACTTCAATCTGAAAATTGCCGTTGTCCTTGCGGGTGATGGAAAACGAATCGTTGTGGTTGACAAATTCAAACGAAACGGCATCGACGGTTTCCTTCTGATAAAGCTGCACCGTCTGGCTGATGGACGAAGAGGCGTTTTCCTTTTCGTTTTCGGGAAGAAAGGTAATTGCCGCCCACGCGCCCGCGCCGATGACCAGCGCGGCGACGAGGGTGATGAGAATATATCGAACTTGTTTTTTCATTATTTATTTCTCCTACGCATCCAGATGACCAATCCCAATACCAGCGCCGCCACCGGCACCACACCGACAAAAATGATACCGAGGGTATTCTGCACAGAGGTCGTCATATTCAGCGCCGCATTGCCGAGCGATTTGGAATAAATTGACAGGGAAATGGTGTTTTCGCTCTGCCCGTTGAACACATCAAGCAGGTACTCGGCGTTGGTGTACAGGCTGGAGGACAGCAGGCTGGAATCCGCCGCCAGCACCGAGCCAAACACGGTCACGGTGGAGGAATACTCGTCCAGCCCCTGATAGGTGGTTCGTTTTCCGACGATTGCCGCATCAAACGGACCTTTGCGTTCCGCCTTGTCGGGAGACCAATCCTCTGCGGCGTCCTTGGGCATGGCGACCGCCGTGGAAGTGAAGGACAGGAGCGTCTCGGTCGAACGGTTGCCGTCCTCGGTGAAGATTGCCCGAAGCGGCACGCAGTAGGGCATCATCATTTTTGTGGAAAGAGATTTATACTTGGAGCCGTAGATTTCGTCCGCATAATCGGCAACGTTCAAAAACGGATTGCGGTTGAAGTACTTATTATAATCCGTTTCCACCACGGTGTCCATGGAAACTTCAATGCCCCATTCCAACAAAAACGCATCCAGAAGCGGGGTTTCGGTGCGGTTGTAGCCGGCAAAATAAAACACGTGTTTGCCGTAGTCGCCGCCGTTTTCCAAAAATGTATCGATCTTTTTCAGCTCCTCCTCGGAGAAATCGACCATCGGCGCCATCAGCAGCAGAATGTCCGTGTCGGCGGCGATATCGCCCGTGGAGAGGTTCACTTCGCTGACCTCATAGGCGTTCTGCTCCAGCAGAGAGGTCAGTCCCGAGGCGTCGGTCTCGTTATGTCCTGTCACGGTCTGTACTTTGGTGAGGTTTTCCAGCGCCGTCACCATGATTGCCGAAGTCAGTGTCTTTTCGGCTTTGAGGTACACCGAATAGTCGTCCTGCTTGATATAGAACAGGTCGATCGCGTTGAGGATCTTATAGCGGTCGCCCGAAGAAATCAGGATCTGTCCCTGCGCCAGGTTGTCGTTGGGATATTTGGAAACGAAGTTCGGATCCTGCAGAATATCCACATAGCGCACGGTCACATGATCACTGTAACGGGCGTACTGTTTGATCAGCTCGTTGACGTTGGGCATATAGCTGAGTACATCGATGCCGTACTGATAATACAGCTGGCAGGTCTGGTCGCCGTATGCCTTGAACTCGTCCTCCTTGGCAAGCACCGAAATGGTAATGTCTTGGTCGAGAAGCTCCAGGTACTTGGTCGTTTCCTCCGACAGGGTATTGAGTCCCTTATCGGTGACGTCGATTTTGAAGGGGAAACGATCCACCAGTGCGGTGGCGGCAAAGTTGACGGCAATGATCAGCGCGATGAACACGATTGTGAACACGGTTGCCATGGTGCCGTATTTGAATTTTCGGTTTTGAAACAGTTTCATGGTATCCTCCTCAGCTCCAACGCTTTTTCTCGAAGACGCGCACGGTCAGGAACACGAAAACCGCGAAAACCGACAGGAAGAAGATGATATCCGCGAAATTGAGAATGCCCTGCGAAAAGTCCGAAAAGCGCGTGTTGAAGGAGATTTTTTTGATCAGCGCCGAAAGCCATTCCCACGGCACCACCGAAGCCAGCACGTCTACCAGCGTCAGTCCGATCATCACGCCGAAGCCGCCGATGGCGGCAATCACCTGGTTTTCGGTGAGCGACGAGATGAACGCGCCGATCGAAATCAGCGCCAGTCCCAGCAGGAGAATACCGACAAAATTGCTGAAAAAGACCGACCATTCAATCGCACCGAACGATTCGGTCACGAACGCATAAATCAGTGTGACGGAAAAACCGATGCAGTACACGGCATAGGCTGCCAGCAGCTTGCCGAAGATCGCTCCGGTCAGTCCGACGGGCGCGGTCAGGAGAAGCTGATCGGTTTTCTGTTTTTTGTCCTCGGAGAACAGACGCATGGTCAGAATCGGAATAAGAAACATGACGATCGTCTGCATGGCGTTGAACACCGGGGTGATCGTGGCAGTGGCGGAAACCACCGTACCGGCATAGTAATAGAAGCCGGCAAAGAAGAAAAAGACCGCCAGATAAATCCAGCCGATCGGCGATGTGAAGTACGCCTTGAATTCGCGTTTGAATACTGCGCTCATGCCTTCATGCCTCCTTCACCCGTCAATTGCAGGAAGATGTCCTCCAGCGTCATTTCGCTGCTGCGCATGGAAAGAATCGGATATTTCCGCTCCGCCATTCGGAAGAAAATCGTGCGGCGCAAATCGGTATCGGGCGACGCCTCCACCTGGAAATCACAGGTGCCCGGTTCTTTTTCGCCCAAATCGTCCACCCGCACCACGCCGTTGATGCGCGAAAGAATGTTGTACACATCGCGGCGCGGACCGTCGATGCGCACCGTCAGCCGATGGTCGTTGGAAAGCTGTCGGGACAGGCTGTTGGGCGTGCCGTCGGCGACGAGCTTGCCGTGATGAATCACGATCACGCGGTCGCACACCGCCTGCACCTCGGGCAGAATGTGCGAGGAAAGGATGACGGTGTGATTTTTGCCGAGGTCGCGGATCAGGTTTCTTATTTCGATGATCTGATGCGGATCGAGTCCGACGGTCGGCTCATCGAGAATCAGCACCTCGGGATTGCCGATCATTGCCTGGGCAATACCGACACGCTGGCGGTAGCCCTTGGACAGGTTTTTGATCAGGCGTTCGTACACGCCGTCGATTTTCACCGTCGAGCAGATTTTTTTCAGATGCTCGCGGCGGTCGCCGCGGTATTTCTTCAGATCGCAGACAAAATTCAGATAATCCTTCACGGTCATGTCCGGGTACAGCGGCGGCTGTTCGGGCAGATACCCGATTTTCTTTTTCGCCTCAATGGGGTCTTCGAGAATGTCGATGCCGTCGATTTTCACCGTGCCCGCCGTGGAGGACAAATAGCCCGTGAGGATATTCATGGTCGTACTTTTGCCGGCACCGTTGGGTCCCAGAAATCCTAAAATTTCGCCCTTTCGCACCGTGAACGACACGCCATCCACCGCGCACTTGTCGCCGTAGCGCTTGACAAGGTCAGTCACTTCTATCATGTCGGAAACGTCCTTTCGGAAAATATAAATCCAGTATAACACCGAATTGTGAACGGCGTGTGAAAATTTCACAAACACCTATCTAACAGCATACCTCAAAAACGGCAGTTTGTCAAAGAAAATTTCTGTTTTTGCAAAGGTTTTCCCGCTTTTGCGGGTGCTGCCGCCGTGCAGGCAGTGTTTTTTTGTTGTCTCCCTGCGCTTGCCGCAAGAATCAAAGTACATACGGCACGGCACAAAAATCCGCGCGAAAAGCCGTTTTTCCGCTTGCTTTGTTAAAAATTTTTCAAACGTTTTTTTGCCTTCTCCTCTTGCAAACGGCGGGAAAATATGGTATACTTCCTTTGATTTTGCTTTCTAACAAAAGGAGGATGCCCCATGATCGAACGAAAAGACGTTGCCCCCGAGCGCCGCTGGCGCACCGAGGACCTTTTTGCCTCCCAAGAGGACTGGGCACGCAGCTATAAAGAAGTGGAATCCAAACTGGATTTTTCCGAATTTGAGGGAAAGCTGGGCGACCCCGAAATGCTGCTTGCCTGCCTGAAGAAATCCAACGACCTTTCCGTGGAGCTCAATCGTCTGGGCATCTATGCCTTTCTCAAGCACGACGAGGACACCCGTGACGCGAAGTATACCGCACTGATGTCCCGCATGGACGCGCTGGAGATGAAGTTGTCGGGGAACACGGCATTTATGCTTCCCGAGCTGACTGCGCTGCCCGAAAAAAAGCTCAAAGCCTTCATCGGCGACGAGCGGTTCAAGGATTACGACTACACGCTCAAGGGAATTCTGCGCCAGAAGCCGCATGTGCTGTCCAAAGAGACGGAAGCCGTACTGTCGCAGGGCGCACGCGTGTTTGACAGTCCGCGCCAAATCTTCACGATGATCGACAACGCGGATTTCCCGTTCCCGACCGTCAAGGCGGACGGCAAGCCGCAGAAGCTCTCGCACGGCACCTACGGGCTGATGCTCCGCTTGCCCGATCGCCGCGTCCGCAGAAAGGCGTTTGAAGCATATTACGATGCGTATATCGGGTTGATTCACACCATTTCCGCCACCTACATTGCCAGTGTGGACAAGGATGTGTTCCTGACCCGCGCAAGAAAATACGACAGCTGTCTGTCCCGCGCGCTGGAGAGCGAGGACGTCGATCCGAAGGTCTATCGGAACCTGCTTGACGCCGTACACGGCGGGCTGCCGCTGCTGCATCGGTATTATACCGTGCGTAAAAAAATGCTCGGACTCAAAACCATGCATATGTACGACGCGTATGTGTCGCCGGTGAAGGATGCCGAAATTAAGGTCGATTACGAGGAAGCCTTCCGCATCGTCAAAAAAGGACTGGCGCCGCTGGGCGAACGGTACGGCGAGCTGCTTCAGGAAGCGCACGACAACGGCTGGATCGACGTGGAGGAAACCGTCGGCAAGCGAAGCGGTGCATACAGCATCAGCGCCTGCGGCTGCCCGCATCCGTATGTCCTGCTCAACTATCAGCCCTGCACCTCCGACGTGTTCACCATTGCCCACGAGCTGGGACATGCCATGCACTCCTATCATTCGCAGAAGGCGCAGCCGGTGGAAAAGGCGGACTACCGCATTTTTGTCGCCGAGGTTGCCAGCACGGTCAACGAAGTGCTGCTGCTCAAGCACCTGCTGAACACTGCGACCGACAAGTCCCTGCGGCAGTATCTGCTGTCGTACTATCTGGATATGCTCAAGGGCACGCTGTTCCGCCAGACGCAGTTTGCGGAATTTGAATTTCTGGCACACGAAAAGGCGGAGCGCGGCGAACCGCTGACGAGCGACAATCTCTGCGAAATCTATCTTGATCTCAACCGCCGCTATTACGGCAAAGCCGTGGTCTCCGACCCGCGCATTGCCTACGAATGGGCGCGCATCCCGCACTTCTACCGTTCGTTCTATGTCTACAAATACGCGACCGGCATCACCAGCGCCGTTTCGATTGCCGAGCGTATTTTCAGCGGCGAAGAAGGCGCGTTGGAGGACTATTTCCGTTTCCTGTCCTCCGGCGGCAGCGACAGCCCCGTGGAGCTGCTCAAGCTCGCGGGCGTCGATCTCACCCGCCGCGACGCGTTCGATCGCTGCATGAAATCGTTTGAGGAAGCACTCAGACAGTTTGAGGAGTTAAACGCATGATTTTTTCCCCCCCGGTTTGGCACTTCCGGTGTGAACGGGAAGTTCCCTTCCACGTTCCCCGCGCTTGAATTGAGTCTGAAAATTCAATTCAAGGAGTATTGTTATGAAAAAAAGTTTTTCCGAACGCGTTTCGGATCTCTGGCATTATTTTTCCACCTATGAAAAAATCTGGTTTTTCAGTATTCTGATCCTCGCCTCCGTCTGCTGTGTGCTGTTCCCGGAGGAGGACATCAACGGCGTCAAGGGCACGGTCATTATGGGGCTGTATCTGGCAGACACATTCCTGAACATTCTCTGCGAACTGCTCATTTCCAAACAGAGCAAGTGGAATTTCATCGTGTCGATCTTCGTGGAGCTGACCGAAATTGCCATCTGCATCGTCCTTGCCTACCGCTTTGCCACCATGGCATCCACACTGTTCTTCTGGCTGCCGATTGATATTATCAGCTTTATCAACTGGAACCGTCATCCCGACCGTCAGAACGAAGAGCTGACGCGCGTGCGCAAGCTCAGCGGATGGACCGCCGCGCTGGTCATCGCGGGAATCGTGGTTTGGACCGTGGGCGTGGGATATTTCCTCACGACGCTGGAGATCGGCACCGATCTGTTCGGCGGAAATGATGTGCTGGAGAATATTGTCTGCTATCTGGACGCCTGCGCTTCGGCGGTCGGCATTGCCAACGGCGTGTTCATCCTCCTGCGTTATCGGGAGCAGTGGATCGCGTGGTACATTTCGTCGATTCTGGAAATGGCCATCAATATTCTGTCGGGTCAGTGGGCATTGCTCCCGCTCAAGCTCGGCTATCTGACCAACACGACCTACGGCTACATCCAATGGTCGCACTACATCAAAACACACCGTCAGGAAAAAGAAAAACTCCTGTCGCTGTAACGCAAAATGCAAGCAGCCGTTCCCTTGAAAAAGGGAACGGCTGCTTTTGTTCTGAGTCTTATTCTTCCATTTGCTTGGCAAGGAAATTTGCCGCCACGCTCACCAATTTGCCGTCGCTTTCGCCTGCCACGGCGTTCGGTTCGCCCGCCAGGATGCTGATCGTTCCGCAGATATCGCCCGCCACCAGAATCGGCGACGCCGCCAAAGCGTGGCGATCCACGCCTTCCACGGGCATCAGCTTCTGGTGATCCCGCGAGGTATAGAAATAACTGCGGCGGTTTTCCAGCAGATCCTCCATCTGCGTCGAAATGCGCCGCTCCAGAATCTCCTTTTTCGGGATTCCCGACGCCGCAATCACGTGGTCGTTGTCGCAGACAATGACCGGATAGCCGCAGGTTTTGCTGAGTACCTCCGCGTAATCTGACGCAATCGCGGACAGATCGCCGATCGGCGAGTATTTTTTGAAAATCACTTCTCCGTTGTTATCCGTGTAGATTTCCAACGGGTCGCCCTCGCGAATACGCATGGTGCGGCGGATTTCCTTGGGGATGACCACACGTCCGAGGTCATCGATTCTTCTGACAATGCCGGTTGCTTTCATATAAAAATCCCCTTAATTTAATGTTTGTGGTACTATTGTCTGTAAAATATCGGGATTTATACGGCGGTTTTTCCCTTTGTTTTTGTCAATCGGATGTGCAGATAGATACTTCGCGAAATTTTAAAAAGCGCATATCATTTTCTATACGTAAAATTTCCATTCGATATTTTGTGCAAAAAGTATATATTGACACACCATAAGAATTCCTTTATAATGGAAATAGTGTTTGAGGAAAATAATGGGGGGGTTCTTTATGAATGTATTTTTGAAACTGACAGCCGTATTGTTGACCGCCGCCATGACCTTCGGTTTTGCACAGCCGAGGGTCTATGCGGCGATGATTCCGGAGGAAGCCGTCGTGCAGGAGACGGCGGAAACCGCGGATTCGTCGGAAAATTCCGACGGGGAAGCGGGTACCGAGGACATCAGCAAACGGACGGAAAATTCCAAGCATTTTTTCACGGTCGCCGCACCCAACGGGGAAGCAGCCACACACGAAGCGGTGGTCTATCCGTTTGCGGTTCACTATCTCAAGGACGGAAAGTGGGAAGACATCGACAACCGCTTGCAGCGCACGGTGGACGAAAGCGGGCAGGTGCGTTTTGAAAACGTCGCCAACGATTTTCGTGTGTCGCTTGCCGCCGATGCCGCACAGGTGGGCGCCTTCCGCGTGTCGTGCGACGAATTTATCATGGCATGGTCCATGCCCGACGCCGCTTCGACCGCACAGATTCAGGTTGCGGAAAAAGCGGAAAAGGCGAATATGCGCGATTCGGCGGCGCTTTCGGAGAACCTCTCCGCTGCGGCGGACTATCGCGGGATTCTGCCGCAGACAGACCTGCAATACACCCTGACGGGAAAACAACTGAAGGAAAACATTGTCGTGCACGCCCGCGCCGATCAGTATGTGTATTCCTTTGATCTGCATATCGAAAACGCCGCCCCGCTTTTGCAGGAAAACGGGGAAATCGTGGTGCGCTCCAAAAACGGCGACGGCGAGTTCACGATTCAGGCACCGTACATGACCGACGCTTCGGGCACGCGCAGCGAAGCGGTGACATACGCGCTGGAGCGCACGTCGAAATATGACTATCGGCTGACCGTGACCGCCGACGCCGCGTGGATCAACCGCGCCGAGACGAAATTCCCGGTGACGATTGATCCGACGGTGACCGCCTCGAACAGCGCGCCGGAGTTTTCCAACGCCCACGAGGTTTGTTCAAAAACGGGAAAATCCACTACGATGGGTTACCCGGAAATTTACAATATCGGAGCGGTTGAAAACTGCGGCGAGCATTGGGTGGAATTTACGCTGAACACCCAAACGGGGCGGGAAATCGCGGACACCTACGACACGCTGGTCGGCGTGTATGTCAATATGTGGTTTGAGCTTTCAGAGCCGGTAGGGCTCAAAGACAGCCAAGGCAATCTGGTGGATATTGATATTTCCATAAACAATAGGGTAGAAGGAAAATACGGACGGGCGTCCTTTGATATTGTCCGTCTGTTCGGCGAAGCCTACAATCAGGCGACCTCCTACACCGGAACGCTCTCTGTACACAGACTTTATGAGAACTCCCATGGAGGCAAAGTCTATTTCACTGACAACTACGGGTCTTATGTGGACGAGGACGGCGTGCGGTATATTTACAGCTACCCCTTTGCCCCGTCCGTTTCCTATTACTATAATTCCTGCAACGGCATTTCCGACAAATACACCTATCAGACCTCCTCGATCGGCAGCGGCGCGGGGTATGTCAACCGATACAGCGGGGAAATGACCTATGTCCTCGACCTCGGAGCGGTCGGCGATCAGCTGCTTTCCCTGCCGCTTTTGTATGTGTATTCCACCGAATCGGGCAAATGGAAACTCTCGCTCGATCAAAGCTGTGACCGTTACGGTTATACCGATGGATTGGGCGCCTATCATTCGTTTGTGTCAAAGGAAAATAAGTATATCGACCTGGACGGTCTCGGACTGACTTACCAAAACGGCGAAATGACGACCAAGGCGGGAATGACGTATACCTTTGACGGGCGTTTGACTTCCGTCAAAGACCGCAACGGAAACACGGTTTCCATCACACGGGAAACCGTGAACAACATCAAACGAATCAAAAAAATCACCGATGCGTCCCAACGCGGGTATACCTTTGCGTATCAGGGCGACAATCTTTCTTCCGTCACCCGTCCCGACGGCACGCAGGTGACATTCACATACACAGACAGCGGCGCGCTTTCGTCCGTCACCGACAACGGCAATACCACGTCGTTTACGTATGACGGGAACAAAATCACCGTGGTGTCCGACAGCGTGTCGGGTCTGTCCCTGCACTACACCTACGACTCCCGCGGCAGAGTGACGCAGATTCTAGAAAAAGCAGGGACGGTTTCGGGGCAAGCCGTGCAGCTCGCCTATTACGCCCTCGCCGCCACCGATGTGACCACAAGCGGCAAGGACGACATTCTCGGCACCGACGACGATATCACCGTTACCTATCAGTTTGACCGTTACGGTCGCGATGCCGCCGCCTATTCCGTGGTGGACGGTCAGATGCTGGCACTGACATCGGCATACTATTCCGCCGATGCCAACAGCACCTACGCCGAAATCCGCAAAAACAACAAATCTCCCTTCCGGACTCCCGTGGTGGAAGTGGGAAAAAATACGCTGGCAAGTTCCTCTTTTGAAAACAACGGCGAGTGGAGTTCGTATAGTTGGACAGACGACAGCCAACCGCAAACCCCCGACTGGTCCATTGACAGCAGCACGCACCGTTCGGGAAGCAAGTCGGGAAAACTCTATTCTTCTTCCGCTGTCGATTGCATGGATGTGGTGTTTAAGCCTGTCACTTGCCCGGACGACACCATGCTTACCGTCTATGTGAAAACCGAGAATTTCCATTCCGACTATGGAATTTATGTCGGCGATATCAATGCTCTCA
>DLVP01000141.1 GCA_003445125.1 Oscillospiraceae bacterium
TGGTTTCGCCGCAGGCAGCTGCTGTAAAGAGCATGAACAGCGCCATGACGGCACAAAGAATACGAACGATTGATTTTGTCATGATAAAGATTCCTTTCTTAAATCAAGCGGTATCCGACAAAGACACGTGTCGTCTTTGCCGAACCTATGGAGTGCTTTTGCACAGCCAAAAGATCTTGTGCTTTCAGCGTATTCATTGTAGCGCAAAATCATGTTCAAAACCGCCGCGGGAGCGAAATGACATTTTTTCGGTGTCAAATGCAGGAGGTTCTTGAAAAGTGGAGTAGAGTATAGTAAAATAGAAGAAACGGGAGGAGGGACGGAATGCTCAGAATTGCTGTTTGTGACGATCAGACCGAATGTCTGAACCGGGAAACAAAACTGATCACCGAGTGGTCAAAGGAACGCGGGGTGACGGTTGAGATTTGTCCCTACACCAACGGAGACGCCCTGCTGGCGGGAAATGCGTCTGNNAGTCTGCACGGGCGGATGTGCTGTTTCTGGATATCCTCATGCCGCTACTCAACGGAATGGACACGGCGCGAGAACTGCGGCGGCAGGATACGGCGGTACAGATCGTGTTTCTGACTTCTTCTCCGGAGTTTGCGCTGGAGTCCTATGAAGTCAAAGCGCGGGACTACCTGCTGAAACCGGTGACTTATGAGCGGATGAAAAAGACACTGGACGATTGTGTCCGATTTTTTAAGGAAGAACCCGAAAGCCTTGTGCTGAAAACAGCGTGCGGTTACCGAAAATTGTACCTGAGTGATGTGGAATATGTCGAGGCACAAAATAAACGGGTGATTTTTCGCTTGAAAAACGGGGACTCGGTGGAAACGGCGGAACCTCTGCACGTGTTTGAGGAACGCTTTGCAAACGATCGGCGGTTTTTCAAATGCCACCGAAGCTACCTTGTGTATATGCCGAACGTGGATTGCTTTCAAAGCGCGGAAATTGTTACGGAATCCGGACGTCGGGTTCCGATTGCGCGCGGATGCGCCAAGGGCTTCAAGGAAGCGTATTTTGCCATGATGTTTCGGGAGTGAGTAAATGGTTATTTCTGTGCTGAGCTTTCTGCACCACGCCACTACACTGCTGTTCGGTGTCTACGTGTCTGCCGCTTTTCTCGGAATTTCGATGAATCGGAAAAACTTGTGGACGCTGTTCGGTTTTTCCGCGGCGGTGGGTGCGGTGTATCTGCTGTCCTTTTTGCTGTTTTCGACCGAGGGGACGGAAAAACTGTATCCGCTACTCGTGCATCTGCCGCTGATCTTGTTTCTGACATGGTACAGCAAACAGAAAGCCGTGCTTTGCACCTTGGCGGTGCTGACGGCGTACCTGTGCTGCCAGGTCAGCAAATGGATCGGACTTGTCGCGTGGAATCTCACGCAGACGGAATGGGTGTACTACGGTGTTCGCGTCGTCATTACCGCCGTCGTGTTTGCGGTGCTGATGAAAAAAGTTCCCGATGCGGCGGCGCTGCTTTTGCAGAAGCCGACCGGCACGCTGATGATTCTCGGATTGATGCCGTTTGTGTATTATCTGTTCGATTATGTGACCGAGGTTTATACCTCGCTCCTGTATTCGGGAAAAGAAGTGGTGGCCGAATTTCTGGGCTTTGTGCTTTGTATGGCATATATTTTGTTTTTGTTTTTGTATTTTCGCCAGTACGAGACTGAACGTGAAACGCGGCAGCTGAATCAGTTGATGGAAATGAAGCGGATTCAATCGGAAAAGGAGATTGAAGCCATTCGGCGTTCGGAGTATGAAATCGCACTTGTGCGCCATGATATGAGGCATTTTCTCACCAATATTTCGTCCATGATTGAAAACGGGGAGTCGGAAAAGGCGCAGGAGTATATCCGGGAAGTGGTTTGCAAAACCGATCAGACGGCGCGGAAAAAATACTGTGCCAACGAGATTGTGAATATGATCCTGTCGGCGCACGAGAAGGAAATTTGCCGGAAAAAAATCAATTTTCGGTATACGGTGGAAATTCCTTCGACGCTTCCGTTTTCCGACGTGGATCTGACGGCAATTTTGTCCAACGGATTGGAAAACGCAATTCACGCGGTGCAGTCGCTCCCGGAGGAGAAACGGCGGATTTTGTTTGAAATGCGCATGAACGAAGGAAAGCTTTTGATTTCCGTGAAAAACACCTATGCCGAAAAGCCACGGCTGGAAAACGGGCTTCCGCAAACGACGCGGGAAGGACACGGGTTCGGTACACGAAGCATTCGGTATGTGGCGGAAAAACTGAAAGGGAATTGCCGCTTTTTTGTGACGGACGAGTTTTTTGTTCTTCAGGCGATTCTTTAAAAAACGCTCCCGAAACAGAAAGTTTCGGGAGCGTTTTGTATTATGCGGTTTCTTTCGGCTTGCAGACGTCAACCCAACGGTGACATTCGGAAAAGCGTTCCAGCTCGGGAATCGTCAGTTCAATGGCACTGTTGGAGCTTCCGCAGGCGGGAAACACGGTGTCAAAGCGCTTGAGAGACTCATCCAGAAAGATTTCCACACCGTCGTTGACGGCAAACGGGCAGACGCCTCCGACGGCGTGTCCGACAAGCTGTGCCGCCTGCTCGGCGGTCATCATTTTGGCTTTGATGCCGAAAACCGCCTTGTATTTGGCGTTGTCGATTTTCACATCTCCCGCCGTGACAATCAGAACCGGCTTGTCCCCTTGCAGGAAGGACAGCGTTTTGGCAATGCGGCATTCTTCACAGTCGAGTGCCTGCGCCGCTAACGCAACGGTGGCGCTGGACGCGGGAAGCACGCGGATGCGGTCGGCAATGCCGAGCGTTTGAAAGTAAGCACTGACTTTTTCGATAGACATTTTTTCGGCTCCTCACACGGGAATTTCTTCGTACAGTTTCGGAATGACACGGTTTTCACAGCAAAACAGTTCCGGATTCAACTCGTCAAACATTCCGAAATGCAGCGGCACCGTCTTTTTGGCACCGACTTTTGCGGCAAATCTCGCCGCGTCGGTCATGTTCATGTTGTTGCCCACCCCGTTGATCGGCAAAAACAGCACATCGACAGGTTTGCGCAGATCGGCAAAAATTTCCTCGCTGTACAGCGTATCGCCGGTGATGTAATAATTTTTTTCTCCGTCGTCGATCAGCACACCGATGGCGGCATCGTCGGAATGAACGGCTTTCACGGAACGGAAACGGATGCCGTGCTCCGTCCATTCGGTGTGACGGTCAAACAGCACAAAATTGTGCACGCCCTTGAGCGGGAGCGCCGCATCATAGACCGACCGCGGGAACAGCACCGTCATCGGCTGTTCGCGTTTGAGGTAGACCGGTGCCGTGTCGGGGTCGTAATGATCCAGATGATTGTGCGTACAGATAAACACATCCGGCTGAATTTTCAAAAAACGCTCGTCGATCGGGACGCGGCGGTAGTTTTTGGGATTCACGCGCACGACGCTGTCAGAAAGATACGGATCGATCAGGATGCGGAATCCGTCTTTTTCAAACAAAAGACCGGCTTGTCCGAGCCATGTGATTTTCATAGAAACATCTCCTTTTTATCCATAGTATAACATCTGACGGTAATTGTCAAGAATAAACCTTGCAAACGAAGAAAAAAGAGGGCAAAAGCCCTCTTTTTTCACAGACTGCGGCAGCTGACAAATCTGATCTGACCGGAAGCGGTGTCAACGGTCAGTTCCTTGTATACGGTGTCGGAAAAATCTCCGGCTGCGGAACAGGAAACCTTGATTCTGAGCAAATCGCCGTCAGCGGAAATGTCGTCGTCCGATGCCGCCTTCATGCGATAATTTGCCGCCGCACCGCCGGCGGGAATCCAGTACACATTTTCATCCGCCTGATAAACATCCTCACTGCTCCGAAGGTACTTCACATCAACCGAAAAATGACGGGTTACAAAGTCCTCAAATTCCCCTGCGGGATAAGCCCATCCGTTTTCATACTTCGGCAA
>DLVP01000231.1 GCA_003445125.1 Oscillospiraceae bacterium
TCATTGACAAACCTACAGAAAAATAATTTTTTATATTTAGTAGGTATGCGCTAAGATGATATGAATTAAAAAACGGGAGCTTTTGGAAAATGGAGGATAAATAATTACACAAAAATATCACCGGTTTAAATCGGCGAGAAACATTCTATTTTGAGTGTCACTTTTTTGTAATGCGCGAAAACGATTTCTGTATTTTGAATACAATATACGCAATTATAAAAAATATAAATTTTGTTATATTCAATTTGTTTTGACCGCAACAAATTTGACTTATTGCCTCAAATCAGGTATAATGACAAAAGCGGCAGTCGGCGGTTGATATCGCCGCAAACACAGGCGTTGTAATTGATATTGACGGATTTTTTCGTTGTGGAAAAATTAAGATTTATTCTTCGAAAGGAAAATCAACAATGGCGACTTCGGCAGAATTTATTGAATTTGTGAGTGAGTGTGTCAAAGAATACGGAATTGTGCGATATCGGAAGATGTTCGGGGAATATATGGTATACCTGAACGAAAAGCCGGTGTTGCTGGTTTGCGACAACACGGTATTCGTAAAGAAAATTCCTGAAATTAAAGACCTGATGAAGGACACTTTGTGCGGTGTACCCTATGAGGGGGCAAAAGAGCATTATATGCCGGATATCGAAAATCGGGAATTGCTGGATCAACTCATGCCGGTGCTGATTGTGTCAACACCGGTACCGAAAAAGAAAAAATAAACAGATTGCAAGTGAAATTTGCGCAGAAAAGAGGAAACTCGTGAAAAAGATATGGACGGTATTTCTGGTTTTCCTGAAAATCGGTGCATTCACCTTCGGCGGCGGTTATGCGATGATTGCACTGTTGGAAAGAGAACTGGTTCAAAAAAAGAGGTGGTTGGATCAAACGGAGTTTTTGGATATGGTGGCTGTGGCGGAATCCACTCCGGGACCGATTGCGGTAAACAGTGCCACATATCTCGGATATAAAACAGCCGGAATTTTGGGAGCGGTAGCAGCAACGATAGGAGTGTGTCTGCTGTCTTTCGTAGTCATCTATCTGATTTCACTGTGTCTGGACTGGTTTCTGAGCTTTCGGTATGTCACATACGCTTTTCAGGGAATTCGCGTGTGTGTTGTGTATCTGATTCTGTCCGCGGGAATACGGGTGTTGAAAACACTTGAAAGAACGGCATTGAATGTGGCAATATCGGTGACAGTCGTGATTGTTTTGCTGGTCGGTTCGGCGTTTTCTGTCGGCTTTTCGTCTATCGTGTATATTCTGCTTGCCGGAACGGTCGGGGTGGCGGTATATCAAATACGACGCCTGAGAGGACAGAAGAAATGATTTATCTGAAACTGTTTTTTACCTTTTTGGAAATCGGCGCCGTATCTTTCGGCGGCGGTTACGGAATGATTGCTTTGATTCGTGAAAAGGTGTTGGCAAATGGGTGGATGACTGAGGAAACCTTTCTCAGTTTTATTGCGGTGTCCGAATCTACTCCCGGACCGCTGGCGGTGAACATGGCGACCTTCATCGGAGCCTCACAAGGAGGAATTTTCGGCGCGTTTCTGGCGACGCTGGGCGTAGTTCTTCCTGCGTTTGTGATTATTTTGCTTATTGCCGCCGTTTTGCGTAATCTGATGCGATATGCCGGAGTGAAAGCGTTTTTGAGCGGTGTGCGTCCGTGCGTGGCGGGAATGATCCTGGCGACGGGGATGACCATGGCTGCAAGCGTTTTCTTTCACTTCAAGAAAATCGGTGATTTGATTTCCGTGGACGTCAAGGCGTGTCTTCTTTTTGCCGTTTTGGTAATAGTGGGACTGCTGTGGAAGAAAGTGAAAAAAGAACAGCCCTCGCCGATCGGGATGATTTTGCTTTCGGCGGGGCTGGGAATTTTGTTTTACCGTTAACGGTTCAACAGAAAGATTGCAAGATTCAGATATGCCGCGAAGGTTACCCAAAGCAGGTACGGGACGAGTAAAATTCCTGCAGGTCGGCACAAGCTGAAAAAGCGCACGACGGTGAGAAATACGAGCGCCCATAGCAGCAGAATCCAGAGGAATGAAAGAAGATATAGGCGAAAATTGAAGAAGAGGATCGGCCAGAAAAAATTGACGGCAAGCTGCGTGCCGTACAGCGTTAGGGCGTGTTTTTTGTCGTCATACGAAGCATCACAGCCGAGCAGGAGGTAGGAGGAGATTCCCATCAGTGTGTACAGCAGAATCCACACCAAGGGAAACACAATGGCGGGAGGTGAGAGAGGCGGCATATTGACACCTTCCAAAGACGGCGAGGAGATCAGTCCTGCCGCAGCCCCGACAGATAGTGGAATCAGCAGGCGGATCAGAAATTTGTTAAGTTGAAATTTCATAAAAACCCTCCTTTTAATAGAATATATGTAGATTTAAGAACGATGATACTTGAAAAAACGACGAAATAGTGTATACTGGATAATTGAGGTGATAACCAATGGAATTAAAAGGAAAAATTGCCAATTTTCTGGGTGACAGCATTACCGAGGGATGCGGCGTCAATGATGCGGCAAACCGCTATGACCGACGCATTGAGAAGGAATGCGGTTTGGCGGCAGCAAACAATTACGGTATCGGCGGGACGCGTATTGCTTATCGGACAACCCCGAGCTGGCCGAAGTTCGATCAATGCTTCTGCGGAAGAATGTTTGAAATGGATAAGCGTGCCGATTTGATTGTGGTGTTCGGCGGCACAAATGATTACGGTCACGGAGATGCGGCAATCGGCGGAGAAGAAGA
>DLVP01000153.1 GCA_003445125.1 Oscillospiraceae bacterium
ACCCATTGGCAGGACGGATACCGGACGGTATCGTTGATTCAGACGGGCATTGTGGTGGTGCTTTTGCTGACCCTTTCTCTGTGGAAAAAAGACAAGGGAACGGAAGAATCCATGGCGGCACTGCGTCTGAAGGATGTGCTGAAAATCCACGGTGTGTCGACACTGCTCATTGGTTTTTTCTGTTATTGCGCGGCGGAATCCACCGTGATGCTTTGGGCAAGCAGCTATCTGGTTCATGTGCGCG
The DNA here is from genome assembly GCA_003445125.1 of Oscillospiraceae bacterium. Taxonomy (GTDB): domain Bacteria; phylum Bacillota; class Clostridia; order Oscillospirales; family Ruminococcaceae; genus UBA11540. The sequence continues at coordinate 245 of DLVP01000153.1, forward strand.
GCGTCTCCGAGGAACGCGCGGCGGCATTTGCTTCGCTGTTTTTCATCGGAATCACCGCGGGACGTTTTTTGGCGGGATTTGTGTCCGAACGACTCGGCGACCGCAACTTGATCCGTCTCGGTACCTGTATTATTGCCGTGGGAATTGTGTGTGTCCTGCTTCCGCTGAAAACCGACTTTTTTGCTTTGGCAGGCTTTGTGGTGATCGGATTCGGTTGCGCACCGATTTATCCTTCGATCATTCACGCAACCCCATCCAATTTCGGGGAGAAAAATTCACAGTCAATCATAGGAATCCAAATGGCAAGCGCGTATGTCGGCTCGACCTTCATGCCACCGCTGTTCGGACTGTTGGCGCAATATGTGGATATGCGCCTGCTACCGATTTACCTGGCGGTATTCTTCACAGCGATGATCTTTTTGGTTGAAAAAACGTTTCGGACGGTAAAAGAGCATTGACGTCATGTCAATGCTCTTTTTTTAGACTCAGGATAAATGACAACGGCGGGAAAAACGGCTTTGCTTTGGCAATAGGGCAAGGAAAGAACTTATTCTTTGCCTTGCAGCAGGTCCTTGGTTTTTTCAACCAGCTTCAAAACGTCCTCCTCGGCGTGTAAACTGTACAGTAATCCGTACGGAATGCTGTAATCCCAATCCACAGGAACAGTCACAAGCCCCGGGTGTACATCCCGCCAACATTCGATGGTAAGCAGGACGTTGCCGGTTTCCGCACAGCGGTTGAATACGGTCAGATCGTAAAATTGCGGCGTGTCCTCAATGTGAATCTGCGGGTGGTTGTTTTCCAGGTCGTTGCGGATAAAATCATTGACGCCCGAATCTCCCTTGCGCACCATCATCAAGGTTTCGCCGTACAGGTCGGTGATGTGCAGGCGGTCTTTTTTTGCCAGCGGATGATCGTGAGAGACAGCCACCATTTTCCGGTATCTTCCGAGCGGCAGAAAATTACAAAGCGAAAGCCACGCTTTGGAGTCACAAACCCCGATGAGAAAGTCGAATTTTTCGCCCAGTTTTTTGATTTCGGACAAAATTCCTTCGTGACGATCCTCAAAGGGCACAAGGTGCAGCTTGTAGTTGGGAAAGTTCTGGTTGACCTTGTACCATAAATCCATAAAAGGCTTGGCGGGATTGAGCATCGACGTACCGACACAAAAAGTGGTGTGATAATCTTCCGCGGCGGCTTTTGCCGCGGCAATGGATTTTTCCGAGTAATCTTTTATAAATTTTGCGTCGCGGTAAATCACCTTGCCGGCGTGAGTCGGAGAAACGCCGGTTGACGTTCTTTCTATCAATTGCAGGTTCATATGAGTTTCCAGTGCGTTCATCTGCTTCATGACAGCCGTCGGAGAAAGAAACAGCTTGTCTGCGGCATTTGTAAAGCTTCCGCAATCGACAACAGTCAGAAAAGTATCGAGCAAAGGATTGTACATGACGTACCTCCGTAAACTTTTGGTTTATACCATAATAACATATTGACGATTCCCTGTCAACGCGTTTTGCGGTATACTGATAGCAGAAAACAGAAAGGCGGTTTTTGATGTGGCAAAGAAATTGATTGCCTTTTACTCAAGGGCAGGTGAAAACTATTGGAACGGCACGCTCAAAACGCTGGCGGTCGGAAACACGGAGGTTGCCGCGGGAATCATTCGGGAACTGACGGGAGCGGATATGTTCAAAATCGAACAGAAAAAGCCGTATTCCAAAAGCTATAACGAATGTATCGAAGAAGCGAAGAACGATCAGCAAAGAAATACGCGTCCCGAACTTAAAGCCTATCCCGAGTCCCTTGATGCGTATGATGTGATTTATTTGGGGTATCCGAATTATTGGAGCACCATGCCGATGGCAGTGTTCACATTTCTGGAGCATTTTGATTTTCGCGGAAAAACGATCAAACCGTTCTGCACCCACGAGGGGAGCGGCATGGGAAGAAGCGTTTCGGATATACGGTCGCTTTGTCCCAGAGCGATTGTAAAAGACGGACTTGCCATTCACGGCGCCGACGTACAGCGGGCGAAAAAGGAAATAGAAGGTTGGGTGAAATAAAATGAAAAAAGTAACTGCGGGCAGAGAGGCACTGGGAGAGTTTGCGCCGAAATTCGCACAGCTGAACGATGATGTCCTTTTCGGTGAGGTGTGGTCCAGAGAAAGCGAGCTTTCGCTTCGCGATCGTTCGCTGATTACGGTGACGGCGCTGATGGCACAGGGACTTTGCGACAGCTCCTTTGCGTATCATCTGAAAACTGCAAAAGAGAACGGCATCACCAAAGCCGAAATTGCGGAAATTCTGACGCACGCGGCGTTCTATGCGGGGTGGCCGAAGGCATGGGCGGCATTTCGGATGGCGAAAGATGTCTGGAACGATCCGTGCGGTGAAAGTGAGAAGCAGCTGCACGAACGGTCGATGATTTTCCCGATCGGCGAGCCGAATATCGCCTTTTCAAAATATTTTGTCGGGCAGAGCTTTTTGGCGCCGCTGTCGAAGCAGCAGGTCGGGATTTATAACGTCACCTTTGAACCTGCCTGTCGGAACAATTGGCATATTCACACCGCCGAGAAGGGTGGCGGACAGATTTTGATCTGTGTGGCAGGCGAAGGATACTATCAGGAGTGGGGCAAAGAGGCGCAAAAGCTAAAACCCGGTGACGTGGTGAATATCGCGCCCGGAGTGAAGCACTGGCACGGGGCGGTCAAAGATCGTTGGTTTTCGCATTTGGCAATCGAAGTACCCGGAGAAAATACCGGTACCGAGTGGTGTGAAAAAGTCGGGGACGAAGAGTATTTCAAACTGAAGTAAATTCAGAAAGGAGAACGGAAAATACAATATGTTACTTTGTCAAACGGGGTCAGAATGCCGCAGCTCGGCTATGGAGTCTATCAGGTGACCAAGGATGAGTGCGAACGGTGCGTGGCGGATGCGCTCCGTGTCGGGTACCGTTCGATCGACACGGCGCAGGCTTATTTCAACGAGGAAGAGGTCGGTCTGGCAATCGAAAAATCGGCAGTGCCGCGAGAAGAAATCTTTTTGACCTCCAAAGTGTGGATTGAGCATTACGGCTATGAAGCGTGCAAAAAGAGTGTGTTGGATTCGATGAAAAAGCTGAGAACCGATTTTATCGATCTGATGCTCCTTCACCAGCCCTTCGGGGATTATTACGGCGCATGGAGAGCGTTGGAGGAACTGTATGAAGAGGGCAAACTGCGCGCCATCGGCATTTCCAATTTTTCTCCCGACCGCATGGTGGATCTTGCTTCGTTTTCAAGAATCAGACCGATGGTGAATCAGATTGAAATTCACCCGCACAATCAGCAGACCGAGGCAAAAGAGTGGAATGAAAAGTACGGACTTCAATTGGAAGCGTGGGCGCCCTTCGGAGAGGGAAGAGGCGGGATGTTTGAACTGCCGGAGCTTCGGGAAATCGGCGAAAAATACGGGAAAACCGTCGCTCAGGTGATTCTCCGTTGGCACTTCCAGAGAGGAATTGTCGTCATTCCGAAAAGCACGCATATTGAGCGTATGGAGGAAAATCTGAACGTGTTTGATTTTGAGCTGACGGCAGAGGACATGGCGAAAATTGCGGCGCTTGATAAAAACACCAGCTCGTTTTTCTCCCATCGGGATCCGAAAATGGTGGAGTGGTTTGTTACCATGGTGGAAAGCCGCAAGAAACAAACCGACTGCACGAAAGAAAAGAAAAATTGGTGAGAAATATGGCAAAGAAAAAAGTGTTGATTCTGTCCGGAAGCCCCCGAAAAGGCGGAAATTCCGACATTTTGTGTGACGAGTTCATGCGGGGCGCTGAAGAAGCGGGCAACAACGTCGAAAAAATCCGTGTGGCGGCGAAGAAAATTGCGCCCTGCCTTGCCTGCTATTATTGCAGTGATCACGGCGGTCAGTGCGTGCAGAAGGACGACATGGCAGAGGTAATGCAGAAAATGATCGATGCCGATGTGATTGTCCTTGCCTCTCCGGTGTATTTCTATTCCGTGAACGCGCAGCTAAAGGCGGTGATTGACCGCACAGTGGCGCGGTGGCAGGAGGTCAAAAACAAGGAATTTTACTATATTGTGACCATGGCGGACGAAACGCCTTCTTCCGCCGATACGACGCTTGCCTGCTTCCGCGGCTATGCCGACTGTGTGGCGGGCGCCGCTGAAAAAGGGGTAATTATCGGAAACGGGGTTTATACTCCCGGTGAAGTCAAAAATTCTGAGGCAATGAGCAAAGCCTATGCCATGGGAAAGAATGTGTGAGGAATTTTTATGAAAAAGATAATCGGTATTCTTGTAAGCCTGGCGTTTGTGCTTTCGTCGGCGGCGTGCGCGGACTCCGCCGTTTCCGATGTGCAGAGCGGCATTTCTTCTTCCTCTGAAACGGCGGTTTCTCTGCCTGATGACAGCAGTACGGAGACTTCCTCCGCCGAAACGGCAGTTTCCTCCGAGGCGGCTTCCTCTGAAGAAGAGCAGGCGGAAGGAAAAGTGCTGGTGGTTTATTATTCGGCAACGGGCAGTACCAAGGCGGTTGCCGAAACCGTGGCTTCCGTCCTGAACGCGGACATTTTTGAAATTGTGCCGGAAAGTCCGTATACCAAAGAGGATCTGAACTGGAACAACGACAAAAGCCGTGTTTCGCTGGAGCACAATGACGAAAGCAAGAGAGACGTGCCGCTGACAAAGAGCACACCGGATCTCTGGGAACAATATGACACGGTTTATCTCGGGTATCCGATCTGGTGGGGAATTGCCGCGTGGCCGGTGGACGGATTTGTGAAAAGCAACGATTTTACGGGCAAAACCGTGATTGCGTTCTGCACTTCCGCAAGTTCGGGCATCGGCAGCAGCGACCGCCTGCTTAAAGAAATGGCGGGTACGGGCAATTGGACAGCTGGAAAAAGATTTTCGTCCAATGCGTCCGAAAAGGAAGTCACCGACTGGGTCGGCGAAATGACAAAATAACGCAAAAAACCGCGCGGCGGCAAGGAAAAATCCTTGCCGCCGCGCGGTTTTATCTTCGCAATCCTTTTGCCAATGCAATCAGGTGATCCAGCTGCTCGTTACTCAAGCCTTTGGCAATCGTATAAAGCTCATTTGCTTTGGAGGGATTGACCGTTTCGGTATCAAAAAAATCTTTCGGAGCGATTTCGAGATACTCACAGATGTAGAAAATTCCGGACAGTGAAGGCATGGATTTTCCGCTTTCTATATTGTTGATATATCCGGGGTTTTGTCCCATGGACAGGCTCATATCACGGGCAGATACACCCTTTTCTTCTCTGAGCCGTGCCAGACGCAGCGAAAAATCTTTTTCAGTCATAACCAAACACCGCCTTTCTACTATTGTAGCCCACAAAAAGGATAATAATGTTTGTTTACAGATGTTAAATATATTGCAATGTTGCTTCATAGATGTTACAAGAGGACGGGCGGCGGTTACAGACGGTATAATAAAACGCGAAATCCCCCGGGATATCCGGGGGATTCTTTAACGGTAGTGCGACGGACTGTGCCCGAGTTCGCGTCGGAAAACGCAGGAAAAATAGTTCGGATTGTTGAATCCCAGTTGATCGCTCACACTGCTGACGGATTCGCCTTTGCGCAGAAGCTCCACCGCATGGCGCAGCTTCAGGCGCAAAAAATATTTATGGATTCCGCATCCTGCGTATTTGGCAAAGCTCTTTTTCACCGTTGATGTAGCAACATGGCACGCGTCTGCCACTTCTTCGATGGTGATCGTGCCGTTTACACGGCTCTCAAGCAATCGGACAATGTCCGAAAAAAGTCCCGATCTCATCGGCTGAGCAACATCCTGTTGGTTCTGCGTCAGGATGACCAGCGCAGTGTTCAAAAACGATACCAACTGGCAGAAAGTCTGCGGATATTCCTCCCAGACCAAATGGTAAAACCTGGCATTGGTGTCCCGCTGAGGAGCATCGATTTTTTCAAGCAAAAAGAGAATACGTGAAAAAAGAAATTTCTGTGAAACGTCCAATTCAAACACATGGTTTTGCAGGCGTTCGGTCATGCTGCCGCGCAGATCGAAACTAATCACCAAAAACGAGGTGTCCGGTGAAAGGGAACGGATTTTGTGAAGCTCCAGCGGCTTGTGAATCACCAGACATCCGGGTTTTGCATGGTAGAAGCGGTCGTCGGCGGTAATACCGGCTTCGCCGCTGATGACATATACCAGTTCCCACGGGTCGTGAAGTTCACCCGGGAAATAGTAATTTTCGTCGCAGTGGCGGGTCAATATGGTGTAAATATCGGTGATTTCCACAGGCATCACCACGGGATGACCGGCGACGAGGACGGAGTAGTTCAAAGGAATTTGATCTTTTTTCATATAAAAAAATATCCTTTTTTCTCTTTTTGCTTTTTTATAAGTATATTATAATAAAATCAAATCAAAAAGTAAAGAGGGATTCCCATGAAAACAACGTTGATTGTTATGGCGGCAGGAATGGGCAGCCGCTTCGGCGGACCGAAGCAGATCACGCCCGTCGGACCGTCCGGAGAAAAAATTATTGACTATTCGGTGTTTGACGCCCGCCGTGCGGGATTTGATGAAGTGGTGTTTGTCATCAGCCCTGCAATTGAAAAGGATTTTAAGGAGGCGGTCGGTCAGAAGATCGAAACCGAAATGCCGACCAAATATGTGCTGCAGCAGACACCTCCCACTCGTAAGAAACCGTGGGGAACGGGACACGCGGTGCTCAGCTGCAAAGAAGTGGTGCATCATCCGTTTATGGTTATCAACGCCGATGATTTTTACGGCAGAGAGAGCTTCCAGCTGCTGCACGACTATCTGACCAAAGCCAAGGAAACCGACCGCCTGTATGCGGCGATGGCGGGGTACCGTCTCGGACATACCGTCACGGAAAACGGAAGCGTTTCCCGCGGGGTGTGCGAGGTGGATGGCGATGGAAGGCTTCTTTCCATCACCGAACGGACGAAAATCGTCTCGGATAACGGAGAATTGTACGATATCGGCGACGGTGTAAAGGTTCCGCTGACGGCGGACACCATCGTGTCCCTCAATTGCTGGGCGTTTGATGCGCGTTTCATGAGGGAATTGGAGGTTCAGTTTTCGGAATTTGTGCGCGATCCGTCCATTGACCCGCAAAAGACGGAATTCTACTTGCCGTCGGCGGTGGATCGCCTGATTGCCGAAAACCGCGCAGACGTGCACGTGTTGCCCACTTCGGAAAAATGGTATGGCATTACCTATGCGCAGGATCGTCAGACAGTCAGCGATGCTATCGGCGAGATGGTAAAAAAGGGAATCTATCCCGAGAAATTGTGGAGGTAAGCGATGGAAAGAGTAATTCGCCGTTTTACGCAGGATCCGATTTTATCTGTGGAACCGCTCGGCTGCGGACATATCAATCGGACATATCTTGTGACAACGCCCGGTCAGCAGTTGGTGCTGCAAAAGATCAATACCGCAATTTTTAAAGACGTGGACGCGCTGATGCACAACATTCTTTCCGTGACTTCTTATCTCAAGCAGGAGCTTGAGGAGGGGGAGGATCCCAGACGTGCCGTTCTGAACGTACTGTTGACGTTGGACGGAGACTCCTATGTGGAGCAGGACGGCTGCTGGCGTATGTACCGTTTTGTGGAAAACAACATCACCTATCAGAAAATTCAAAAACCGCAGGATTTCTATAACTGCGGGTATGCGTTTGGCGATTTTATGCGCCGCCTGGCGAATTTCCCGGTGGCGACGCTGAATGAAGTCATTCCGAGATTTCATGACACGCAAAAGCGGATGAACGATCTGAAGGAAGCTGTGAAAAATGACACGGCAGAGCGCGCTTCTTCGGTGCAGAAAGAAATCGATTTCTGCCTGGCGCGGGACGAGGATGCCAAAGAGATCGTCACCTTGCTCAAAAACGGAACCATTCCGTACCGTGTGACCCATAACGATACAAAGCTGAACAATATCCTTTTCGACCGTCTCACGGGAAAACCGCTCTGTATCATCGATCTGGATACGGTCATGCCCGG
>DLVP01000041.1 GCA_003445125.1 Oscillospiraceae bacterium
CCGCATAGTCCATCAGCACCTGTGTGCGCTCTCTCGCTTGGGAATTTTCAAACGTCAGATCCAGCACCGAGCGGTCATGACCGATATCCTGAAAATGCTGTTCCACTGCGGCTTTGATCGGGATTTCCAGATAGGTGATCCCCAATGTTTTCATCAGTTCCAAAGAATTTCTATATGTGCGATCGGTGGTTCCGAAGCACGGCATGGTGATTCCCACCACATCGGTCAGCGGACGATTACAGCGACGCGCCGCTTCCGTGCAGACCAAAAGTGCCAACGTGGAGTCCAACCCGCCGGAAACGCCGACCACGGGGCGTGCACCGGTGACCTCCATGCGTTTTTTCAGACCCATGACCTGCATCTCGAAAATATCCATACACCGTTCGGCGCGGTCGCGTTTTACATCGGGAACAAAGGGAAGTTTGTTCACAGGATAATAGTTCAGATTATTTTCGACGGTTTCAAGCGGCAGAAAAACCGTGCGGCACGCCATTGCAGAAGCACACTGTGCCACACTCTGCGCAAACGTCTTGATCTTCCGGCGATCCGCGCGGAGCTTTCCGAGATCCACGTCGCTGTACAGCAGATAATCCGAATCAATGGTCTTTTTATTTTCGGCAAGCACCCGTCCGTTTTCGCAAACCAGACTGTGACCGGAGAAAATCAAATCGGTCGTCGATTCCGTGCATCCCGCAGAAACATAGACATAAGCGCTCATCTGTGCCGCAGACTGCTGCTGCACCAGCGCACGGCGATACCGGCGTTTTGAAATCGTTTCATTGCTTGCGGACAGGTTAATTATCACTTCCGCCCCATTCAATGCCAGATAGCTTCCCGGCGGCACGGTTGCCCACAAATCCTCGCAGATTTCCGCACCGAAGCGAAAATCCTTCGTTTCAAAAATCAGACCGGTTCCCACCGGTATTTCTTCCGTCTGTACCTCGGAAAGTCCCGCTTCTGCCGGCGAAAGACTGCGTGCGGAAAGCACCGCGCCGGACACAAACCAGCGTGCTTCATAAAACTCGTTATAATTCGGAATATAGGTTTTCGGAACCATTCCGTACAGCTTCCCGTCATAAATCACCGCACCGCAATTATACAATCCTCCGTTGATCACCAACGGAAGACCGACGGCAATCGCAGACTTCAGTCCGCGGCTGTGCAAAACAATTTCACGCAGTCCTTCCCGCGCTGCAGACAAAAGCGTCTCCTGAAAAAAGAGGTCGCCGCAGGTGTACCCTGTCAGGCAAAGTTCGGGAAAAACGGTCAACTGCACGTTTTCCTTTTCGGCTTCATCGATTTTTTGAAGAATCTCTTTGACATTTGCGTCCACATTGCCGACCGAAACCTTCGGCACAGCGGCGGCAATTCTTATAAACTCCAGCATAACGTTCCTCCTGTGGTGCGTTCAAAAAGCGGCTATTATTAGTATACCATGCCAGCCGCTTCTATTCAATCGTTTTCAGATCTTTCTGATAAAAGTCCACGCCGAGCCAGGTGTTCATTTTCCAGCCCACGTCCTCCAGTCGCCCGACATAGCGAAAGCCTCGGCGTTCATGAAAGCGTCGGCTCTCCTCATTGGCAGAAGTGACGAGCGAAACAATTTGGCGAATGCCCTGTTTTTTTGCCGATTGCTCAATTTCCTTGAGCAAAGCGGTTCCCACACCGGCCGCATGAACGTTTTTGTCCACATAGACGGACAGATCGGCGGTATACCGATAGGCAGAGCGCGGATTGAAGCAATCAAGATACGCATATCCAACCAACTTGCCGTCAAGCTCGGCGGCAAAATACGGGTAAGACGCGAGAATCCGCCGCACCCGCGCGGAAAACTCCGTTTCGGACAACGGGGTTTCTTCAAAAGTCACGGTAGTATTTTCGATGTACCAATTATAAATATCCAAGCACGCGGATAGATCCTTTTCCTCCAACGGACGAATCGTCAGCATTTTTCTCCCTCCTCGGGTTTCAGGCGCAGCAAGAGCTGTGCGCCGTTTTCTTTCAGCCATTGACGGCAAGCATCATAGTTTGGAAACACACGGGAGATTTCCGCGTAAAAATGCTTGGAATGGTTCATGTGCTTTCGGTGGCAAAGTTCGTGTACCACCACACTGTCCAACACCTCCTGCGGCGCAAGCAGCAAAAGGCAGTTGAAGCTCAGATTTCCCCTTCCGGAACAACTCCCCCAGCGGGAGGTCTGGTGGCGCACGGTGATACGTCCGTAGGTGACGCCGATTTTCGGTGCATAAAAAGCGACACGTTCGGCAAACACCGTTTTTGCCCGATCGCTGAGTACCCGAATTTCTTCCCCGGTAAGCGGAGAGACAAAACCGGCATTTTCGGACGCCCGGCGTTCCTGCTTTTCAATCCACGACTTCTCTTTTTCCAAAAAAGCATCGACCTGCGCCTGCGTTGCCGCATTCGGCACACGCACAAGAAGTTCCCCGAAGCGCATTTCAAGGCAGAATGTCTTTCTGGCGGAACGAATCACGGTGATTTTCATTTTTTCTCCGATTCTTCCATCAGCTTCAGAATTTTTTTCTGATTTTCAAGCACAGCGTCCAGCTTTTTATGAAGATCGTCGATAATCAACTCGTTTTTCAGGTTCACCTTATAATCGTTTTCCGCTCGCTCCCGATCCTTGGCTTCCTGTCGGTTCTGGCTCATCATGATAAGCGGCGCCTGCACGGCGGCAATACACGAAAGCACAAGATTAAGTAAAATGAAGGGATAGGCATCAAACGCGTGAGTTGCCAGCAGAATATTTCCCACCATCCAAAGAACCATCACGCCGATAAAACTGAAAATAAATGCCCAGCTTCCCGCAAATTTTGCCACGGCATCTGCAGCGCGCTGTCCGAAAGAGGGTTTGCCCCCGATTTCGGAGTTGACGGTAATTTTGGTATCGATCAACTGATGAATCAGTTCTTCGTCCGTGAACTCACGGTCAGTGACATGAAGCAGTTCACGCACAATTTTTTGTCTTTCGTTTTTCATAAAATCTCCTCTTGCCCGACAATATGTTTGTTATAAAATGCAATCAAAAACGGAACCGAAATCACAAACGTCATCAGATCCGCCACCGGTTGACTGATCTGCACACCGAGGCATTGCCAGAAAATCGGCAGAATCAGCACCGCGGGAATAAAGAATATTCCCTGTCTGCACGCGGCGAGAAGCGTCGCGGCGGCTTTGAACCCCAGGCACTGATACAGCTGGTTCACATAAGTGGACACCGCCATAAACGGCATGACAAGGCAGGCATACCCCATTGTTTCTTCGCCGATACGCGCCACCTCGTCGGTGCTGTGGAACCATGCCATGATCGTTCCTGAGAAAAGGGCGATTGCGACGGCGGAAATCACACAGACAACCGTACCGACCAGCGATGTGAAGCAAAACGCCTGCCATGTTCTTTTGCGGTTCCCTGCGCTGAAATTGTACCCTGCCACCGGCTGAAATCCCTGTCCGATTCCGAGAATAATATTGCGCACCAGGATATACGCTTTATTGGCGATCGTAATTGCCGACACTGCCGCATCGCCGTACACGACTGCCTGCATATTCAACAGCGCTGCCGCGAGACTGCCCAGTCCCTGACGACAAATGGTAGGAAAACCCGTCGCAATGATCATTCCGTAATCCTTCAAACGGCGGCTGATATTGCCGAAACGAATCGGGACAATCGACTTTCCGCACAGAAAAACGCTCAAAAGAATCAGAAAACTGACCGTCTGGCTGATGATTGTCGCCAGTGCCGCTCCCGCAGTTCCCATGTTCAATCCGAAAATCAACAGCGGATCGAGAAGAACGTTCAACAAGCCTCCGATTCCCATGCCCCACATTGCCACCTGTGATTCTCCTTCGGCGCGCAGGATGTTATTCAGGACAAAAGAAGCACAGGTGATCGGCGCCGCAAGCAAAATATAAAACGCATAATCCACCGCATAGGTCATCATGGTATCGGTACAACGCAAAAATCTGAGAATCGGGCGCAAAAAACACAATCCGCCCCATCCCGCCGCGGCGCCGACTACCATAGTGGCAAAAAAGGCGCTTGCCGCATATCTTGCAGCAGAATCCTGATCCCGTGCACCGAGGCACCGACTGATCAGACTTCCGGCACCCATTCCGAAGCCGTATCCGATTGCCTGAAGCACCGCCATCAGGGTATACACCATACCGACCGCGCCGGAAGCGGATTCATTGATCTGAGCGACAAAATAAGTATCTGCGGTATTATAGATCACAGTAACCAGCATACTGATGGTGGTGGGAATCGCCAATGTGGTGACCAAACGCGGTATCGGTGTTCCCATCATATGGCGATACTGCTCTTCGCCGGACAAAATACGAGCCAAAATTCCACCTCCGTTTACTTCCTTCTATTATAGTGCTTTATCCTCTGAAAGTCAACGCCCGACGCGCATATTGACAAATGTGTTATAATAAAAGAAAGGGGGAAAATCGATGGATTACCGACAAAAGCAAGTACTTCTGAAAAACGGGCAATCTGCCGTTTTTCGTGCTCCGAATGGAAAAGACGGGCAGGCAATGCTCGACTATCTCAAAGAAATTTGTGCAGAAACGGACTTTTTGGCAAGTTTCCCCGAAGAAATCCATTTTACCGCGGACGACGAATCCAAATATCTTCAGGATATTCTGGACAGTCCCAACCGACTGATGATCGTATGCACCGTGGACGGAGAACTGGCGGGAAACTGCCAGATCGTTTTTATGACTTCGATGAAAACCAAACACCGCGCCGCCGTGATGATCGGTCTGCGCAAGAAATTCTGGAATCTCGGCATCGGAAGCGCCA
>DLVP01000038.1:0-1017 GCA_003445125.1 Oscillospiraceae bacterium
GGGACGTGGTGCTGGGCGGCGGAACGATCCGTCGGGTAAAACACGGAAAGGAAGAAAAATGATGGAAAATATCAAGAACATTCAGGAAGAAATTCTGCGTCTGAAAAAAGAAAAAGACGTGTTTATTCTGGCGCACAGCTATCAGGGCAAGGAAATTACCGAAATTGCCGACACCGTGGGCGATTCGTTCAAACTCAGCGTGGATGCGCAGAACGCTCCCGCGAAAAATCTTCTGATGTGCGGCGTGCATTTCATGGCGGAGACGGCAAAAATGCTGTCCCCCGACAAGCGCGTGTTTCTTGCCAATTCTTTGGCGGGATGTCCGATGGCGGAGCAGATGGAAGCCGACATGATCGGTCAGTTGAAAGCCATGGAACCCGACCGCAAGGTAGTGGCGTATATCAACACGACAGCGGATCTGAAAACGGTGTGCGACGTCTGTGTCACCTCTTCGTCGGCGGTAAAGATCGTGCGGGCGATGGATGCGAAAAAGATTTTGTTCATTCCCGACTGCAACCTCGGCGCGTATGTGCAGAAGCAGGTGCCCGAGAAGGATATCAAGCTGCTGCAGGGCGGCTGCCCGGTTCATGCGTCGGTGACGCTTAAGGATTTTGAGGATGCCAAACGCCGTCACCCGAACGCGTTGGTGCTGGTGCATCCGGAGTGTATTCCCGCGATTGCCGAGCGGGCGGATTATGTCGGTTCCACTTCGGGAATTATAGAATATGCCAAAAAGTCCGACGCGAAAGAGTTTCTTATCGGCACGGAAATCAGCATCACCGAGCATTTGCAGTATGCTTGCCCGGACAAGGATTTCTACGCGCTCTCTAAAAAAATTGTTTGCCCGAATATGAAGCTGACATCGTTGATGGACGTGTATAAAACGCTGGTGCATCTGGACGACGGCAAGGCGTTTGAGATTGTCATGAGCGACGAAAAAATCCGCGCCGCCCGCGTGTGCATTGATGAAATGATCCGTTTGGGATAAAATAAAGAAAAGAGCCGTTTTCCGATCGG
>DLVP01000038.1:1066-7738 GCA_003445125.1 Oscillospiraceae bacterium
AAATCGGGGCGGCAGGGGCGTATGGAGAAAATTTCAGGATTTCACAGTATCGTCGCGGTAGTAGTATTCGTCCAGCCACCAGACGCGCCAACTGCTGCGAAGAGAGGCGTCGCGGACAGTTTTGTCCGGATAGTAAAGGTCAGGGAAGGTTTCCCACGAGCTGTAAGAATACAGAGAAAGCAATTGATTCTGCGGGGCATTGTAGTAGCGGTACTGTATGGTGAAAATTCCCTTTTCACGGAACAGCCAAGGCTCCAGCCACGCCGCACAAGTGCTTTTCAGGTCGTCGCTCAGCTCGTCGTACTGCGCACATCCGTTGGGTGTGCCGACGGTTTCTTTGAGCGATTTTCCGTTGCCGAGCGGCGTCTCCCAGTAGGTTCGGGCGTTTTCATCGGCATCGGACAGGCGCTCCGTCCAAGCAACCTCACCGTTGGAAATCACGGTGAATTTCGTGATATCAAGCGGAAGATTGCCGATCAGAAGATCGGTCTGACCGTTGAAAATCCGATAAATTCCCAAATGGGTTTCGTCCGTGGCGGCGGTGAAAAAGACGCAGTCGTTGAAATACTCCGCCGTTTTGATTTTTCCGTGGGGATCGTTGAAAAGTTCAACCGTCTCACTGCCGTCATACGGCAGCTTCAAAAGCCGTTTTCCGTCCTCGGTCACGCCGACCGCATATTCGGGACCGGCAGAAATGCAGACGAGGGATTCGCGGGTAAGCATACAAAGAACGGCGGCTGCTTTTTTATCGACCAGCGCGGTGCTGCCGATGTCCGATTCACTGAGCTTCAGCGCTTCGGCGTCGGCTTTTGCAATGCGGAACACATCAAGGTTTTCGCGCAGGTATTGCGGCGGCACAAGGCAAAGCTCATAGATGCCCAAAAGCTCAAACTCATTGGCGGCAACGACCGCCATAATCTCTTTGGCGTCCCGATGCTGCAAATAGGTGCTCAGGGCATAGGAGGACAGTTTACGGTCGCGGTACGCTTCGGCAGCGTAGGAAACCGGTGTCTCCGAAACGGTCTGCGATACATCGGAAGAGACGTCGGCAGGAGTTTGTGCGGTGCATCCGCACAAAAGCAGGATGCTCAGCAAGGCGCAAACGGATTTTTTCATAGCTGTCCTCCTCAAAGCCTATCGGGATTTTATTGTTCCTTCGCGGTAGTAGTATTCATCCAGCCACCAAAGGGACTCGTGGCAATGCTGACTCTCGGGACGGGTACTCGCGTCGGGATAGAAAACCGAAAGATGGGTCATGTCGTACATAAAACCGAAACACGTCAGGGTGACGTCGCTTTCCGTGTGATAATAAAACCGTTTGGCGGAGAAAGAACCGTCCTTCCGGTGCATTTCGCGTTCCAGTGCCGACAGATATTCTTCCGGCTCGGCAAGCTCGTCATAGCTTCCGCCGTAAAGCTCCTTCGGCGAGACGGCAGCGCCGTTTTTGTCGGTCAGCACTGCTTGTTCCCACTGCTCTTTTCCCAAACGGGGAAGGTCGGAGTACACCTCCCAGGCGAGCTCATGGTTGGAAACGACGGTGAAACGGTAAGGCGCTTTGCCGTCTGCCATGGGTTCGGAGGGAAGGTCGCTGACCAAAAGCGTCAGAGAGCCGTCGGGAAGATAGAGACGGTAAATGCCGTTGTGCGTGTCGTCCGCGCCGGCAGTGAAATAAACGCAGTCCTCGAAAAATTCCAAAGCGCCGTCCATGCGGGCAAAACGATCGGTGAAAAGTGTTTGCGGGGCTTCGTCGCCGTAAGGGAGCCGCCACAGGGTGCTTTTGTCCATACCGATCGCATAGGCGGCATCGCTTCCCGCAGCCACGGCAAGCACGGGTTCATCCAGCAGAAGCTTCACGGTTTCGGCGGGATCGACCGAAACCAGCACAGGTTTCCCGACTGCGTCCTCACCCCAGCCGTATTCCCGAACGGTTTCGGGATAGGCGATTTTCACGGCGCGGGATTCGGGAAGATAAGCCGTCGGCTGCAGGTACATCCCGTAGCCCGTGGCTTTTCCGTCCGAAAAATAAAACTCCGTGACGATCGGTTTGGCGTGTTCTTCGGTCATGTAGCGGCGAAGCTGTGCACCGACAGGCGTGATGTCCTGCGGTACGGTGCGGACGACCTCGGAAGTGACCGGCGCGGACGCCGTGTCGGACGTGTTCTCTTTTTCGGGCGCGGCGCAGGAGCAGAGAAGCAGCGCAGCGAGAAATACTGTCAGAATATGCTTTTTCATAGAATCCCTCCTCTAAAAAACACGGGAAATGTATAGTTTACGGTTTAATGATATCATATTCACAGCCACAAGTCAATACATAATGTTCACTAAATAATAATAAATTTCAAAAATGTGAGGCTTGCAAAAAAATGCCGCCCGAAAAAAATCGAGCGGCAAAAGTTTTGAATCAGTGCGAGTCCGAGCGCGCCTGTCGGACAGATTCGCGGATTTCGTAAAAATCGGCGTCGTCATAGCTTTTCTTCAGCACGACATGGATGAGCGGCACCTGCGCCGAAGAAAACGCACGGTTCACAAAGCGGTCGCGTTTTTGGCGGTCCTTCTGTTCATGGGTGCTGTCGTCAAGCTCCACGGCAACGAGGACATCGAGCGCTTCGTCGGCAATCACAAAATCCACGTGCTTCTGCGCGATTTTTGAAAAATGCGACAGGAACTTTTTCGTTCCCTCTTTCACGCGCAGAACGTCTGCAATGCGCACCTTTCCGAACAGAAGAAGTTCGTCGTCAAGCTCGCGTCGGAGCCGCAGATAAAACTTCTTTTCGGCAGGAGTAAAAAAACGCGGGTTGCGCTCATAGGGCAGTTTTCTCCGCGGGCGGATAAGGAAAAACCAGACGGCAATCCCCGCCGCAGCGGCAGCAAGAAGGGCAAAAAGCGTCCAAAAAAGAAACGGCGGCATACAGACTTCCTTTCCGAAAAAGCGGGCGCGGGCGAAAGCCCGCGCCCGCACAAAACGCTCGGGATGATTATTCGGCAGAATCAAGGGCAAAGAACGGATTGACCTCATTTCCCACTGCCTGCGGGAGTTTTCCGTCCCATTTCTTGATCTTTTCCCATTCGATGTACTGCGGATTCTGCGCCAGTGCTTCCTGCACCGCACGGATGGCGTAGGCTTCGGAATCGGCAATCAGTTTGTTGCTGTCTGCCTGCGCCTGCGCTTCAATGACGGTCTGCTTCGCCTGTTCTTCCTTTTCCTTGGTCTTGTTCTGTGCTTTCAGCGCGTCCTGCTCCGCCACGACTTTGGCGCGGACCGCTTCTTCAAAGGAATCGTCAAAATCGATGTTGACAATGGAAAGGGAAATGATCTGCACGCCGTAGGCGGACAATTCGTCGCTGAGCAGTTTTTCCACCTGCTCCTGCACGGCATTGCGGCTCTGGATGAGGTTTTCGGCACGGTAATGACCGATTTCGTTCTTCAGAATCACGTTAGCGCGCGGGAGAATGGGTTTGTCGGCGACATTGGCAATACCCACGGTGCGCTGAATTTCCGCGGCGCTGCTTTTGGAAACCACATAATTGACCTTCAACTCCACCGCTTCGACGGTTTGCGTGTCGCTGGTGTAGGCGGTGGTCGTCAGCGGAAGCACCTGCTCGCGAATGTCCACCAGGGTCACGGTCTCCACAAACGGCACTTTGAAATGCAGTCCCGCTTCGGTGTTGACGTCCACAATCTTTCCGAACTGATACCGCAGTCCGATATATCCTTCGGGAATCGTCACAAAGGACAGGGAAATGATGATGATGACCAACACAAGAAGGATGGGGATCAGCAGCAGTTTGACTTTTTTACTCATTTTTTGGTTCTCCTTTTTTTAAAACCGCCGTGATCTCATAGGTGACAGCCACATGAAAATCACGCGCGGGATAATACCGTTTCACGTTTTCCGACGACAAAAATTCCTTTTCTGTCATCGGATGCAGATATCTTTTTTCTCCGAGGATGACCAGATCGGCTTCACGAAAATACACCGCACAGTCCCGATATACGGGCGACAGTCCGCTGTCGGCAATTTTGTCGGTGTCTCTTCCGCTGATATTTCCCATGCGCGAGAGCACCGGACGGAACGTCTCCGGAAGAAAGGAAAACGCCGCTGCGGGGTGCGTTGAAATCAAACTCATGGTGTACCGCTGCGGTCGGATAAACGCCGTAAACATCGGGCGGTTCCACAGAACCCCCGCCATGCCCCAACTTGCCGTCATGCAGTTGGCGTGACCTTCTTCGCCCACGCCGATCAAAAACCAGGCGTCCGAAATTTTTTCAAACAGATTATCGGTGAGCTGCTTCGGTGAAATTTCGCGAAAATCCATAGATCCTCCTGTCGGTATTGTACCATATTTCTCGATTTTTGTAAAGCGGCGGGAATTTGCTATTGAAATTACGTCCGTTTGTACTATAATAGTAGATGGAGAAAAAATTTGTGACGGAGGGATTGTATGAAAAAAATGCGGGTGCTTGCGGCACTTCTGGCGGCAGTTTGCTTTTGCACGGCTGCCTGCACACCCACCACGCCGGTGATCGACCCCAAACCCTCCGAAAGCTCGGACAAAGGAATTATCGGATATCCGGAGTATGACGGAAACAATGCGCTCAGCTGGGTTCCGCTGTATCTGACGACTTCGGCAATGCGCAAGCAGGGAATCGTCGCCGCGACGGGCGACAACCAAAAGACCGCGCTGTCGGTTTTCCCGGGCGGCGCTATGCTTGTCGGCACGCGTGACGCGGGAATCCTGCGCCGTGGGAGCGAGGAAGATCTCTGGATCGGTCGGTTTGACGGATTGGACGCGCTCGGCGTGGAGGCGCTGGCAATTGATCCGAATAACGGCGATTTTGTTCTTGCGGTAAGCACCGGAAAGGGCGGAGGAATCTACCGTTCGGAAAACGGCGGGATGTCGTGGACACGGACAGAGGCTTCCGTGACGCCCGTGGAGGGCGCGGAGATTTCCATTGTGTTTGATCCTTCCAGCTATCGCGCGGATACCAAGCGAAGCGCGGTGGCGTATATCAGCGGCATCAGTCTGACCGAGGATGCCCAGCAAAACCTTCTGCTGCTGACGGAAGATTCCGGAAAGACGTTTCGTGTGACCGGTGAAATTGCCAAAAACGCGTCCGTTGCCGTGCATCCGACCAAGGGATACGTGTATGTTGCGGATGATTACGGCTTTTACCGCAGCATCAACCGCGGTTTTGCCTATGACAGCCTTTTTGAAGGAAAATGCGACGCCATTGGTGTCTCCAAAGCGGCTCCCGATACGGTGCTGCTGGTGCACGATGCAAAAATTTACAAAAGCACCGACAGCGGAATGTCTTTTGAGGAAGAAACTGCTATGATGCCGGACGTTGAGGCGGTGAAACTGTTTGTTTCCCCGTATGATCCGCAGAAATTTCTGACCTATTTCGTGGACGGAAAAGGAAAACTGGCGGTTTTCCGTTCCGGAGACGGCGGTTTTTCCTGGGGAACCTGCACGGTGGAAGACAGCGCCTTCCGCCTTTCCGACAATGCCGGAAAAACGATGTTTTGCTGGGACAGTGAATCAACGGTTTATGCGGTCATTTATAATGCCGTGTTCAGAAGCACGGACGGCGGCGCGTCCTTTGCCTGGAGCGGAAACGGCGACGGCAGCTTCTCTATGGAAGGTCCCGTCGGCGTCAATATTCAAAACACCGATCTTATGGCATTTGCCGTTGACGGAAAAACATTGGCTTTTTCCACCGACGGCGGAAGGCTCTGGGATATCCGCGTGCACGGGGATGAAAACATGGAGCTGAAAAGCGTTTACCCGTGCAGCCGCTCCCGATTGATTGCGCTGATGTACGATATGGTAAATCGGCAATATGAAATCCGCATCTCCAAAAATGCCGGGGAGACGTTCGACCCGATCGGCGTATACGGTTGTCTGCCTTATGCCAAAATGTACGCCGATCCCACAGATACGAACATTCTTTTTGCGTCGAATATGCGCAGCGAGGACGGCGGAAAAAGCTGGAAAGAAATGGAACTGTGCCACTGCGTGCTGGCGCATAATCCCGTATCTCCCAACGAGCTGTTTGGCGTGTACAAAACGACGCTGGTCGTGTCCTATAACCACGGGAAAAACTGGAACCGGATTGCGGATATCGGCGAGAAGGCGGGAAGTCTATCCTACGATTACAGCCGAAAAGTCCTTTACGCGGCGGTCGGCGACCGTCTGCTCACGGTTTCGCTCTCGGACGGAAGCGTGGAGGACATTACGGCTTCGCTTGTGAAAAATCAGTTTGGGGAAAACAATGTGCTGCTTGTCGAGGTGGATCCCGCATATCCCGATGTTGTATATGTCGGCGGTAGAGGAAACGGATATATCGACCGTTGTTCGGTCATCGTCTCCGAAAACGGCGGAAAGGATTGGTCGGTCGTTTCGTTTGCGGCGGCGGACAACGAGCTGTTTTCCGTGTTTTCCGGCGGTGTACAGCCGTTGGATATGTTCCTGACGCAGGATCGGGAGTTGATTGTATTTTCCGCTCAATTCGGTATGTCGCGGCTGGGTGCTTATGAACCGGTTACAAAATGAGGTTTTTTGTCGGAATTTTGTGTTTATCTCTTGCTTTTTCTGCGAAAAAATGAGATAATAACAATGTTAATCTAAAAAGAAAGTCGGTTGCTTATGAATCATCAAACTGTTTTGGTT
>DLVP01000038.1:7786-8331 GCA_003445125.1 Oscillospiraceae bacterium
CAGTATAATCAGCTGATTGCGCGCCGTGTTCGTGAATGTCATGTCTACTGTGAAGTGCACCCTTTTTCGATTTCCGCAGAGAAAGTGCGTGAGATGAATCCTGCGGGCATTATTTTCACCGGCGGCCCCGCGGATGTTTTTGCCGAGGACGCACCCAAGTGCGATCCGGAAATTTTTCATCTCGGGATTCCGATTCTCGGAATTTGCTACGGCATCCAGATGATGTCGGTGGCGTTCGGCGGTGATGTGTTCAAAGCACCCGTCCGTGAATACGGAAGAACGCAGATTGAGTACGATACAAATTCGGTGCTGTTTCATGAAATGCCGCAGTCGGCACAGTGCTGGATGAGCCATACCAACCAGATTTCCCGTATGCCGGAAGGCTTTGTGTCCGTGGCACATACGGCGACCTGCGCGGTTGCCGCAATGCAGAACGAGGAAAAGAAAATGTACGGGGTGCAGTTTCATCCCGAAGTCTGCCATACCGAAAGCGGTACACAGATTCTCAAAAATTTCCTCTATCATGTCTGCGGCTGCACCGGTGA
>DLVP01000166.1 GCA_003445125.1 Oscillospiraceae bacterium
ATGTGTTCTTTGACAGGCTGAGGCGCCCGAAGATTTTATCTTCGGGCGCCTTTTTTATGAGAAGTTCGCAATTTTTTACAGGAAACGCAAGAATTTTATCTTGCGGTCATGTATGGGGAACGATATAATGAAATTAGACTGAATGCACAAAAAAATCGGACTACTTTTCAATTTTTCAGTCAGAATAAGGAGAACGTGCATGAACCGAAGAAAAATTTTTTTGTTGCTGGCAATGGTGCTGCTGTTTTTGACGGCTTGCGAAAAAACACCTTCCCAAACGGGGAGCGGGATCGATCTTTCGGGTGAAAAAGTGAATATCACATCGGGAAACTATGTGATTGTGCGCGCCAAAGAGGGAACGGAATTGGAAAAGGATCTGGCGGTGGACCTGCGGGACAAACTGTCAAAGGTCAGCGGCACGTCCGTGCGGCTCAATCCCGATTCCCGCGACGAGGAAGCCTTTGAGATCATCGTCGGTCATGCCGATCGCCCCACGGCGACCAAAGCGGCAGAGGGACTGAAAGAAAATGAGTATGTCATTTCGCATAAAAACGGCAAACTGCTGATTCTCGGCGGAAGCGATAAGGCGCTGGAAACGGCGTATGACCTGTTCCTGAAAACCTTTCTCGATTGCGACCAAACCACAGCGGACGCCGATCTGAAAACAAAGACAGAGGTGATGGTTCCGGTGACGATCGACTATAAAAACGAATATCTTACACGGGAACAACAGTTGGCGCAGACACGCCTGATTTCCTACCCCGCCTTTGATGAAACGCAGATTCCGCGGGATTATGACTATACCGTGCGTGTGCGCCAAGGAGAAAATGTGATTGAACTGCCGGTGTATAACGCAGTGTATTCGTCGGATTATTTCAATAACGGCGCGGTCAACGGCGATCAGCACCGCCGCTTCTGCGAGTTTGCGTTTTCGGGCGAGCCGGTGACGGTGGAGGTAACGGTCAATCTGGACTTTTCGTCCTATTCCGTCATGCCGTCATCGCGGCAGATTCCGTCCGAGTGCAATACCAATGTTATCACCTATACGCTGGACAAACCGCAGACCACGGCAATCAAGGTCAACGGCTCCAGTGATACGATTCTGACGGTTTTTGCCGAAGAACCGATGCTTGAGGAAGATCTCCCGAACAAAAACGATCCGTCGGTGACTTATTTTGAAGCGGGAACTCACGAAATCGAAGGCGGCGTGCTGGAAGTGTCTCCCGGCTCGACGGTGTATCTCGAACCCGGTGCACTGGTGCGTGCGCGCGTGATTGTCGGCGACCAGGCAAAGGTGATCGGACGCGGCGCGTTCATAGAGTCCAGCCCGACACGTATGCCGATCGGGGACGCCAATTATCTTTGCACATTGAAGTCGGACACCGTGCTCGACGGCGTGAAGTTTTTGGATGCGCATACCTATAATATTACGACCGGCGGCCAAAATATCCGTATTCAGAATGTCAAGGTGCTTTCCAATCAGATTTCCACCGACGGCTTTTCCATGTGGAACGGCGCGGGAAATATCACAATTGAAAACTGCTATTGGCACATCAGCGATAACGTGTTTGTGGTGGAGTCGCCGGATGCGGGCGACCTGACGGTGGAAAACTGCATCGTGGCAAGCGATTACGCGATTTTCTTCCCCCAGCACGATATCAAATCCAATTCGATGATCTTCCGCAATATCGACGTGCTTCGCTGCGGCAGCTTTTATAAGCAAAATTACAATCCGAACGCGCTCGATTGCAAAACCAACAATATTCTGATTGAAAACGTCTTTGCGGTGGATACGGACCCGACCAAGGAAACCCGATTCCTCTGGCTCGGAAATATGGGAAAGGGTGATAAGAATATCACCCTGCGCAATGTCAGCGCTCCCGCCTGCATGAAACCGGAAGTGGACGCGGATGCGGCGGCACAGGATTTCCATTTCACGATCGATAACGTGTGGGTCGGCGATCGGCAGTTCACGGCAGACAGCGGATTTTTCGTGTCGTGGAAGTCGGATAAAAACAATACCGTGACCTTCACCGACGCGTCCGATCCGTCGGCAGTGTTTGACGGAAAGAAAAACGAAGTGTCGGTCACGCCGTTTACAGCACCCAAGGTGTATGTCGGCGGACTGCGGGTCGAAACCAAAGTGCCGCCCACACAGACGCACCTTCCCGCCTATGAGGTGCTTTGCCGACTGGGATTCGCGGTGACCGAAGCGGAAAACGGCGCATTGACCGCTACCGATGGCGAGAATACCTATACTGCCGAAGTAAATTCCAATCAGTACCTTGAAAACGGCAGATTGATGGTGCCGTTTTCGTGGATCGGCAAGATTGTCGGTCAGGATGTGACCTTCGACGCCGCGACCAACAGCGTGCGCGTGCCGAATCTGATGCGCAAGGGAAATCTTCTGAGAAATCCGGGCTTTGAGGACGGATTGTCCATGGCGTGGGTGACACGCAATTTCACCCAATTGTATCTTTCGGAAGACGCTCACAGCGGAAAATACGCCCTGCGGATGGCAAGGAAAGAAGAAACGGCGGAAAACGGCATTTATCAGGATGTCGCCGATATTATCAAACAGTACGGCGCGGGCACCTACCGCCTGAGCGCATGGGTGAAACGAGTGGGAGATGCAGGAACACAGGCGTCTGTCGGTATCACGAACGGCTACTGGATTTCCACGGCAGCCACAAAAGCCACGGTCACTCTCAACGGAGAGTGGCAGGAAATTACCTATGAATATCACGTGGATGACCCGGAAAAGCCCGGATTGCCGACGATGTTTGTCGGCTGCGTGGACGGAACGAATAAGCAGCTGCTGATTGACGACATCAGCCTTGAAAAGGTACAGTAAAACAAAGAAAAAAGTCCGGCACCGCCCGAAAGGGCGGTGCCGGACTCAGCCTGTCAAAGAACACAT
>DLVP01000138.1:0-1534 GCA_003445125.1 Oscillospiraceae bacterium
GTTTCAACACAAACATTCGCCGGTGTATATCATACTGTATTCGTTGTTTCATCTGCTCCTGCTGTTTTTATGTACTGCGTATATGATCTGAAAGGGGAGATAGGCTTTGACTTCCAATAAATTCTTTGCCGTTGTGTTTGCTTTCGTGCTTTTCTTTTTGTCACTTTCAACCGTTGTTCTCGCAGTCATGGACGGCGATTTCAACCGCTTGCCGACAATGCTTTGGGAGGAAAACTTTTTTGCCGAAGCTCGCGCTATCATCGATCGTTTTATCGGGATAAAGGAGCAAAACGGGGTTTATATTTCCGATGATGCACTGATTAAAATCACTGAAACGCCCGACGAATCCACCACGCAGCACAATGAAGAAATGATTAAAACCGTCTCATCAACCGTTACGGTCCCCGTGTGTACGATGCTGATTCCGACTGCCAATGTAATTCTTCAGAACAAACTGCCGAAATACGCCAAAATATGGGATCAGAATAAATATATGGATGAGGTTTACGCGGAAATCACGGGGTATTCCAGTGTGGTTCGTTCGTATGATACACTCATTGCCAACGGCGGAAAGGAAATTTATTATCGTACCTCCGACAATCTTACTCCGCTCGGAGGATATTACCTTTACCGTGCCTTGTGCCCCCGTCTCGGTTTTTATCCTCAGGAACTCGAAAGCTACAGTATTGAATACTACGACACGGATTTTTACGGTGAATTGATGGAAAAAACCGGATACCGACAAGTACCCGCGGATTCCGTGACGTTTTACCGAAACAATTTCCGCCTGGGAAATATCGAAACAACGGTCTATGATTCCGATGGGAAACGGGCGGTTCGTAATGATATTTTTATCCGACAAACGCAAAACCTTTCTCTTTGCTATCCGGGCTCTTTTCCGATTACGGAAATTAAGAATCAGTCGGTAAAAAACGGAAAAATTCTGATCATCGCCGATCATACGGCACAATCTTTAGCATCGTTTCTTGTAGACCATTATTCGGAGATTGCTGTCTGGAATCCGTTTGTGAGCAAATCCGATTATTCACCCGTTCCGACTTTGGATGATTACGACCAAATTTTGTTTCTTTTCAGTGTAGAAACCTTCGGAACGGTAGATTTTGATTTTCTTGATCGGTTGAATTTATAGGTATAGATTCGGGACTTTCGCTTATACTAACGGTACGCCGTTTGTAAAGGAGTATAGAAAATGCCCGATTCCAAAAAAGGGGTGAACAATTCGCCCCGCGTCAATGCCGTCATCAATGCAATGGTTGATCGCGAAACACTGAAAACCGATCCGAACGGAAGTTACACGGGAAAACCTGTTGATCCGCACGAAAAACCGGTTCAGGATCAGGACGATCCTTGATTGTGGCACACACCGAAAGGTGTGTGTCTTTTTTTTGAAAACTATTGTCATTTTTCCTCATTTTTAGTATAATAGCTTTATAATGAAAAAAGGTCGGTGATTTCCTTGTATCGTGTAAACCCGTCGGAATATCAAAAGATTTTTGCTGTTCCCGTGGCGGTG
>DLVP01000138.1:1556-5752 GCA_003445125.1 Oscillospiraceae bacterium
GATCAGTATATTCAGAACGCAGGCTCTCTTTCGTTGAAGGTGCTGCTGCTTATTCTTCGCAACGCCGACCGTGAAATTTCTCCGGAAGAATTGGCGGAAAAACTGAATGTTTCGGTATCTGATATTAAAGATGCGGCGAATTTTTGGATTATTAACGGGAGCATTCTCCAAAAGACGGACAAGCCCGAAGTGAACACACCGCCTTTGCGGGAAGAAGAAACAGGAGAAAAGGTAAAAACCATCACACAGCGCCCCATTCGTCTGTCAGGAAAGGAAATGGAAGCCAAAATCAAGAACAGCGCGGAAATACGCTTTCTGATTTCCGAAACGGAAAAAGCGCTCGGAAAAAATCTGCTTCCTTCCGAAGCTTCCGTGCTGGTTTCTCTGCATGATTGGGCAGGACTTTCCGCTGACATGATTCTGATGATCATCGGATACTGCATCGGAAACGGAAAAAATAATATTCGCACGATTGAAAAAGTGGCGTTAGACTGGGTGGATCGCGGCATTGATACGCACGAATCGCTGGAAGCGCATATTAAAATGCTGACACAGAAAAAGAATAATGAAGATCTTGTGCGGTCAGCATTCGGAATATTTAACCGGGCACTGACGGTAAAAGAAAAGAATTTTGTAAACAGCTGGATGACGGACATAGGTTTCGGCATCGAAATGATAAAGCTCGCGTATGAAAAATGTGCGGACAACACCGGGTCACTTTCTTTTCCGTATATCAACAAGATTCTGCTTTCCTGGAACAGCAAAAACATCCGAACCCCCGAAGAGGCGTTGCAGGAACGGAAGCCCACTGCCGAACGGGAAGCGGGAAGGTCACCGTCCTATGATTTGGCAGATATCGAAAAACGTTCGTTGGACGATATTGTGTAAGGAGTTGCAGTATGGCTTATTCTAAAGAAAACCTCCAACGGGTGTTGGAAGGTCTGTCACAAAAACGAATGCGGCACGAACGGGAATTGCAGGCAAAAAAAGAAGAACTGGCGCTTGCTTGCCCGCGGCTGAAGGAAATCGAACGCGAACTGGCGGAAAACGGAATGAAAACCGTCTCTGCGATTGTAATACATAAAGAAAACGCAGCGCAAAAAATCGAACAATTGAAAAGTGAAAACCTGAAGCTCCAGGAGGAGCGCGCACGGCTTTTGAAATCGATGGGGCTTCCTGCGGATTTTCTGACATTGAAATACGATTGCCCGAAATGCCGCGACGAAGGATTTTGCAACGGAAAAATGTGTTCGTGCGTAGAAAAGGAATTACAACGGCTGAGCTTTGAGGAGCTGAATCGCTCGTCGGGATTTCGTCTCTGCGATTTTGACGAATTTAAATTGGAGTATTATCCCACAGTCGGCGATTCCGTTTCTCCCCGCGAAAAGATGGAAAAAATCAGCCGTTATTGCCGTCGTTATGCTGAAACGTTTTCGGAACACAGCAAAAATCTGCTCATGATCGGAAATACAGGTCTCGGAAAAACACTGCTTTCGTTGTGCATTGCTAAGGCTGTCATTGACCGAGGCTATCGTGTGATCTATTCCGGTACGCAAAATCTGCTGCGAAAAATGGAAAAAGAAAAGTTTTCTTCGGATTTTGATGATGGGGTTTCGGATGATATTCTGTCTGTGGATCTTTTGATCATGGACGATTTGGGAACCGAGTTTTCCACCCCGTTTACCGTGTCTGCCGTTTACAATATTCTGAACACACGGCTCAACGACGGAAAACCGACGATCATCAACACCAATCTGTCGTTTTCGGAATTGGAAAAGACTTATTCCGAACGCATTGTTTCACGGTTGATCGGCGAATATGTCATTTTGAAGTTCTGCGGAAACGATATTCGTCAAATCAAGAAAAGAGAGGCGATGTCCAATGATTAAGAATACCGTTGCGGCAAGGGTCGGAAACGGATTGAAGCAGTTGTTGATTACCACCCTGATCGCTTTGATTCTTTATTTTTTCATGACACCGGTGATTCAGTTACTCCCTTGGATTCTCCCGATTATGCAGTTTCTTTTGATTTTCATGTTCACGGTCTGTATCTATGTTCCTTTTTGGGAATACGGCGACCGTGACCGCAATTTGGTGCAGTTCGGAAAAAAGAAGAAAGACTTGCTGTACGGACTGAAAATCGGTTTGATCTGCATTTCTCCGTATTTACTCGCTTCCGTGTTTCTGCTATTGGCAAAGCTCGGCGTGGAACAGTGGACGCTGCTGGTGTACCGTTTGGTCAACATTCAGTTTATTTATATGATTGATCTTCTTATCCCTTTGGCAGATGTCATGGAGGCGCCGTGGGGGATCGTCATTTTGTGCATGATTTTTCCGTTGTATACGGCAATTGTGGCAGAGGCGGCATACTGCTTCGGTTATCATGAGATCTCTCTGAAAGAAAAGATTCTCTACGTCAAAAAGTGATACCGATTGCAAATCCCGCATAAAATATTCTGATTATATCAGGTGGGTGGGGTTTGTATGACGACAAAAGGGCAAAAGGTCTTTTGTGCCGCTTTGGCAATCTTTTTGGGCTTGTCTGCGGCTGCGTGTGTCTTTCGCATTGTTTCCGTCAATTCCGTGGCGGTTGTGGCTTCTCCCGCAAGCAGGAAAACCGTGATTATCGATCCCGGACACGGCGGATTGGACGGCGGGGCAGTGGGATATCGCTCCACGGTAGAAAAAGACATCAACCTGGCAATTTCACTGAAGCTGAAAACGATGCTGACCGCGTGCGGGTACGATGTTCTGATGACAAGGGAAACCGATTGCATGATCGGGGAAGACGAAGTAGGGGAAAAGGCATCAATACGCGAGAAAAAGGTCAAAGACATCAAAAGCCGCGTTGCTATGATTCAGAAACACCCCGAAGCGATCGTTCTGAGCATCCATCAGAATCTGTTTTCCGACGGACGGTATAATGGTGCTCAGATGTTTTATTCGGTAAAAAACGAGGACAGTCGGATTCTTGCCTCTTTTCTTCAAAACCGATTTGTAACCATGCTGCAAAAGGATAACGCCCGTTCGATCAAAGAGGCAGGGGACAACATATATCTGATGAATCATATTGATGTGCCGGCGGTGTTAGTGGAATGCGGGTTTATCTCCAACGGGCTGGAAGCCGCCAATCTTTCGGATGATGAGTACCAAAACAAGATTGCTTTTGTGATTTTTGCGGCTTTGACGGACTATTTTGAAAAGGATATGTTGCCGGAAAACGCATAGAAACGGAGAGAAAAATGGCTGGAAAAGTAAAAACAAAATATGTATGCAACAGCTGCGGCTATAAAACGTCGCAATGGATGGGACGCTGCGCTCAATGCGGCGAATGGAATTCTTTTTCGGAGGAAGTCGAGGAACCGGTCATTTCCAAAGTAAAGGCGCCGACCGGCGGTTCCGGTGTTCCGCTCAAAAGTGATGTCGTTTCTCTCAACGAGATTTCCACCGATGATGAGGTACGTTTTAAAACCGGAATGTCCGAATTGGATCGTGTCCTCGGCGGCGGCATAGTGAAAGGATCGCTTGTCTTGCTCGGCGGTGATCCCGGAATCGGAAAATCCACCTTACTGCTTCAGATTTGCGACTACCTTTGCCGCGGATTAAAGGTTATGTACTTTTCGGGAGAGGAAAGCGTCCGCCAAATCAAACTTCGCGCGCAAAGGCTGGATATTTCTACCGAAAATCTCTATGTCATATCCACAAACAGCATGGACAACATTTCTCATACCATTTTAACCTATCAGCCGGATATTGCCATCGTGGATTCCATACAGACCGTGTCCCTCAGTGCTTTGTCGTCTTCTCCCGGAAGCATCACCCAGGTGCGGGAATGTACGCAGGAATTGATGCGGATTGCCAAATACAACAATATTTCCGTGCTGGTGATCGGACACGTAAACAAAGATGGTGCCATCGCCGGTCCGAAAGTGTTGGAACACATTGTCGATACGGTTTTGTACTTTGAAGGTGAACGCAACTTTTCTTACCGCGTGCTGCGTGCGGTGAAAAACCGCTTCGGTTCCACCAATGAAATCGGCATGTTTGAAATGCAGACCAAAGGACTGGCACAGGTGGAAAACCCCTCCGCCTATCTTTTGGAAGAACGCCCAAAAAACACCTCCGGAAGCTGTGTCGCCTGCATCATAGAGGGATCCCGTCCGATTTTGTCGGAAATTCAGGCTTTGGTGACCAAA
>DLVP01000015.1 GCA_003445125.1 Oscillospiraceae bacterium
CCTCGCCGCCTGTGAGGATAGCGATATCACGAAGCATTTCCTTACGTCTGTCGCCGAAGCCCGGAGCCTTGACGGCAACACAGGTGAACGTGCCGCGCAGCTTATTGACAAGCAGGGTGGCAATGGCTTCGCCCTCGACATCCTCGGCGATGATGACCAGTTTCTTGCCGGACTGGACAATCTGCTCCAGCAGCGGCAGAATTTCCTGAATCGAAGAAATCTTCTTATCGGTGATCAGGATATATGCGTCATCAATGACAGCTTCCATTTTATCGGTATCGGTGACCATGTAAGGAGAAATATAGCCACGGTCAAACTGCATACCCTCGACGACCTCGGAATAGGTCTCGGCAGTCTTGGACTCTTCCAGCGTGATCACGCCGTCTGCCGTCACTTTTTCCATCGCCTCGGCAATCAGTTTGCCGATTGTCTCGTCGCCTGCGGAAACCGTTGCGACACGTGCGATATCCGCCGAACCGGAAATCTTCTGAGAATTCTTGATGACAGTCTCCACTGCGGTGTCCACCGCTTTCTGGATTCCCTTCTTGACGACCATCGGGTTTGCACCCGCAGCGATGTTCTTCATGCCTTCACGAACCAGTGCCTGTGCCAGCAGTGTCGCCGTTGTCGTACCGTCGCCTGCGGCGTCGTTCGTCTTGGTGGCAACCTCTTTCACCAGCTGTGCGCCCATATTCTCAAACGCATCATCCAGTTCGATTTCTTTGGCAATGGTCACGCCGTCGTTGGTAATCAACGGTGCGCCGAATTTTTTATCAATCACGACATTGCGGCCTTTCGGTCCCAACGTAATCTTGACGGTATCCGCCAATTGATCGATGCCCGACTGCAATGCTTTGCGGGCTTCTTCCCCGTAAACAATCTGTTTAGCCATAATGCTCTACCTCCTAAAATTATTCCACAATGGCAAGGATGTCGCCCTGACGGATGATGGTGTATTCCTCACCGTCCAGTTTGACTTCGGTGCCTGCATATTTGCTCATCAGCACCTTGTCGCCGACTTTGACGTACATTTTTACTTCGTTTCCGTCCACGACGCCGCCCGGTCCGACTGCCACGATCTCCGCTACCTGCGGTTTTTCCTTGGCAGCTCCCGTCAGAATGATGCCGCTCTTTGTGGTTTCCTCCACTTCGACCATTTTGACAACCACACGGTCAGTCAAAGGTTTAATCGTCATATATAAGCCTCCTGCTATTTTATTCTTGTTTTAGCACTCTTTTCTTTTGAGTGCTAACGATTATTATTATACCAATTTTTTCCGAAAAATCAAGGGGTTTTTCAAAATTTTTTCAAAGTTTACGAACTGTTCAAACTTCCCTTTTTCGACACTTTTCGCAAATTCCTCTTGAACCCCGTGCAATTTTGGATTATAATAGTAGTATTATTGTTACGGAGGCTTTAGAACATGAGTAAAATCGATACCGTCAGACAAGCCATGATGCAGGCGATGAAAGACAAAGATCACCAAAGAAAAGACGTTCTTTCTCTGTTGCTTTCCGCTCTTAAAGCAAAATTTATCGACAAGCGCGCCGATCTCACCGAGCAGGAGGAAAACGAGGTCATTCTCAAGGAAATCAAGCAGACACAGGAAACCATCGAAAAAACTCCCACCGATCGTACCGACATTCTCGACGAGTGCCGTTACCGCATCTCCGTGCTGTCCGAATTTGCTCCCAAAATGATGAGCGAGGACGAAATCCGCGCCGAAATTCAGAAGGTGCTTGACTCCCTCGGCATTTCTCAGCCGCAGGCAAAAGACAAGGGCATTATCATGAAAAACCTCATGCCCGCCGTGAAAGGCAAATGCGATTCCGCGCTGGTCAGCCGTATGGTTGCGCAACTTTTTGAATGAGGAATCTCCGTTATGTGTCAACACCTTTTCATCATCAACCCCAAAGCCGGCGGGCGTGACCGTTCGCACGAGCTGACGCAGGCAATCCGTGCCTTGGTGATTGAGGATCCCATTGAAATCCGGAAAACGGAATATCCCGGACACGCCATGCAGATTGTGCGCGATTTTCTGAAGGATCACACCGAATTTGTCCGCATTTACTCCTGCGGCGGAGACGGAACGCTTTCCGAAATTGTTCACGGAATGTACGAATCCGACAACAAGCACTGCGCGGTCGGCGTGGTTCCCATCGGTTCCGGAAACGACTTTATCAAAGCGTTTGAAGAAGTGGGGTCCGACGATTTTCTCGATCTGAACGCCATGACCGGCGGCGAATGCCACACGGTGGATCTCATGGAGGTCGGTGACGGAGAAAAGAGCGCCGTCAGCATCAACATCGTCTCCGCCGGATACGATGCCGCCGTTGCCGCCGGAATGCAGAAGTACAAGCGTATTCCGCTTCTCAAAAATTTTGCCTACAAGCTGTCCGTGCTGGAATGTCTCATTTCCAAAATGAAACACCGCTTCCGTCTGATTGCCGACGGAAAGGAAATCCGTGATCCTTCCAATGACTATCTCTTTGCCATTGCCGCCAACGGAAAGTTCTACGGCGGCGGATTCAAGGCATCGCCGCTTTCTTCGCTTGACGACGGGAAGATGGATTTCATCCGCATCAAAACCGTCACCCGTCTGACCTTTCTCAAGCTGGTGGGCAGTTTCCGACGCGGAGAGCATCTGGAGACCATGAAGGAATTCGTCACCTGGCAACGGTGCGAAACCTTGCAGATTCTCGGAGAAAACGATATTCCCGTGAATGTGGACGGAGAGATCATCGAAATGCACAATCCCGTCATTCGGATCGTTCCTTCTGCCGTACAGGTGATTTTGCCGATGAAAACCGCAGATCTCCCGGTCGGCGTCTGAAAGGAGAAATTCCATGTCTCTTCCCATCACCGCCATCATGTACGACTTTGACAAAACGCTTTCACCGAAGGATATGCAGGAATATGCCTTCATCCCGGAAGTGGGGCTTTCGGTGGAGGAATTCTGGAACCGCTGCAACCGTTTGACTGCTACACACAGTATGGACCCGATTCTTTCTTATATGCTTTGTATGGTGCGGGAAGCTGAGGGAAAGCTGCTGATCACCCGCAACGAATTCAAAAAATGCGGAGAATCGGTGGAGCTGTTTGACGGCGTGGACACCTGGTTTCGTCGGATCAACGCCTACGGTGCAAAGGTCGGCACACAGGTGGAGCATTACATCATTTCCTCCGGGCTTAAGGAAATCATCGAAGGCACCCGCATTGCCCACGAATTCAAGGAAATTTATGCGGCGGAATTCTGCTATAACGAGCGAAATGTCCCGTTCTGGCCTGCGATGGCGGTCAATTACACCAGTAAAACTCAGTTTGTGTTCCGTGTCAACAAGGGCGTGCTGGACAAAACCGACCACAAGAGTCTCAACGGCTACACCCCCGACGAGCAGCGGCGCGTGCCGTTTGCCAACATGATCTACATCGGCGACGGGTTGACCGATGTGCCGTGCATGAAGCTCGTGAAGGTCAACGGCGGACACTCCATTGCCGTTTACAGCGGCGACAGCCGCCGCAAAGCCGACGATATGCTCCGACAGGGACGCGTGAATTTTACTGCCGAAGCGAACTACTCCGAAGGAAGCCATTTGGAGGAAATTGTCTGTGCGGTGATTGACAAAATCGTTGCCGAAAGCCGCACGATTCAGATGCACCTGGACGAACTGAAATGAAGCGCGGCGCCTTTCGGCGCCGCGCTTCATCAGCTTGTCAAAAAACTTT
>DLVP01000089.1:0-1501 GCA_003445125.1 Oscillospiraceae bacterium
TATTGCGATAAATTTCAAGAAATTTGTCTTTCAAGGTCATCACCTCACGAAAATTGTAACATAAATCCCGCCATTTTGCAAGATATGCCTGAAAATTCCCCCGGTTGTTCACGTGTTTTTCAGATGGTTCATAGGATGAAGAAAAATATGGGGGTTGTGTTGTGGAAAAATATGAATTTCGTGCGGAAAAACCATATGCGCCGATTCGTGTGGAACGGGTGAATATCAGTGCGGCAAAGAAACTATTGACAGCTTATGCCGGAAAGGAATCCGAAATGACGTCGGTACATAGCTATGCCTATTATCGGGCAATTTTTTGTTGCACACAACGGGAGCTTTCGGCAATTTTCTCCGAACTTTCCGTGGTGGAAAACGATCATTTCAACATACTGGCACGCCTTTTGTATTTGCTGGGATATGACCCGAAACTGCGGGTGATTCACGAGGGTGAGCCGCAGTTCTGGAATGGGAGCTTTCTTCAATACCGCAAAGAACCCTGTGCGGTGCTCAAGGAACTGATTGAAGCGGAAAAGGGAGCCCAGCGGGGATATCTGAAACTCAGCGAAGAAATCCCCGATCGCTTTGTCTGTGCGGTTTTACGTCGGTTGGCTGAGGATGAAGCGTGTCATGTGAAGTTATTGGAGGAACAATTAAGAAAACGCTTGGCAATGAAAAAATAACCGCGGAAGAATGAAAAATTGTATTGACTTTTTATAAATATGTAGTATTATAAAATTAGATATTATAGTACTTGATAAAACGGAGCAAATTTATGAAAAAACAAGATATTTTAAAACTGTTTGCTGTATCTTTTACCGCTTCACTGCTGCTTGCTTCCTGCACCCGGGATGTGCCGTCAGATATCACCTCTTCTGATGCTCCGTCGTCTTCCGAGACGCAGACAAGCGAGGTTCTTACGTCGTCTGATGATCCTGCGGAAGAAAGCTCCATGCCCGCATTTATGGATTTGAACTGGACAAAAGCAACATTGGCAGCCAAATATCCCGACATTCACGATTGGAAAGTGATTTTTGAAAATGACCATATTATATCGGGCAAGTCGGGTGAAAAATGGGACGAAGTACCTGTTCAGTTTGTGGTTCTTTCTACGGAGGAGTCTCCTGATTTTGACCGTGTAATTATCAATAATCCCATGAATGGCACTAATATGCGGATTATCACCGGATGGGAAAAAGACTGGCATTTGGGGAATTTTGAAGATCTTGAACTGCGGGTGCATCCGACGAATTGCAATTTGTATGCTTTGTATTTTCCCAGCCAAAAACGGGCGATACTTCCTTATGACGGTTTAGACTCTGTCTGCAAAGAGAAATATCTGGAAGTCCTTGACATCGAGAATCCGCCGTTTGTAAAATACATCCACTTTTTCCATGAATCCGATTATCGGCTGAAGGACACTTCACAAACCAATCGACTGGTGTTGTGTGTTACCGAGGAGGACGACTGCCTTCGCCCCTTTTGTTACAGTCCTGCAGAGAAA
>DLVP01000089.1:1506-4327 GCA_003445125.1 Oscillospiraceae bacterium
CCTTTTCGCGGAGTTGATCAATATTGCTACTTTTCTGCCCACAATGACATCGTTGTTTTCACCGATTCCGAAAGTCTTGGATTGTATGACCTTTCCTTACCTGATAAAGGGAAGCCGTTGAAAATTCTCGGCGGGAACGGTGAGGGATTAGCAGACGGAACGGTTTATATCCATTATCAACCGTTGTTTGATCGGAACAAATTTGACAAAATCGCCATCATGTATTTCACCGAGGAAGAAGGACTCTGGCGTGTTTGTGTTTTGGATACCGAGGGGAATATCCTTTCGGATTTCTGTACGGGATTGTCGAGAAATAATGAAGATTGGATCGCTCCGAATGCGTTTTCCAATGGACTCCTGTATTTTGAATACTATGACGGTCCGGACTCCGATATTTCCAATTACCGCATGCTTTGCGTCGATACCCGTCCCGGAAAAGATCACACCGTACAGCGTATAAAATAAAAAAAATTCGATCCCCAAAAAGGGGATCGAATTTTTTTACGGTTAAATACGTTTGAGGGAAGGATCGCGCAGCTTCACGGGCTCCGGAAGGTCGCCGATGTAAATCTGACGGACGTCCTTGTCTGTCGTCCAGACACCGTTTTCCAAATGGGCGTGAATGGGAACAATCTGACCGTCAATCCAAAGGAGCGCAGCAGTTTGCAGCCAGGTTTCCGCGGCGCGTGCCCATGCGTAACGGGAAAGGGAACTGTCGATGTGATGGGGATAATCATGGGCGATTTCGTAGCGTGTGCTCATGTCTTCGCCTTCCAGCTGCAGCAGGGTTGACTTAACCCAGGGGTATCCGCCGCCGCGAATAAAGTCCGCTTCATAGCAGCTGTACATCGAACCGTCGGGCTGTGTCTTGGAGAAATTGGTGATCCAGCTGTTCCAGGATTCAAGCAGCACACGGTCGTTGTGCGTCAGTATGCCATAGTCGAACATGGCTTCCGCAGTCCAGATGGTCCACGCATGTCCGGCACAGATTGCGGGACCCTCACCGTCGCCTTCCCAGATGGTTTCCCACCAACGGAAGCTGGAGCCTTGCATCCGTGCGTCCGGGGTGTAAATCATCCACGCGCGGTGTAAATCCAGCACTTCCTTGGCAAATTTTTCATATGCCGGTACGTGTTCCATGTGCATACAATAATACAACAAAGCGAGTGCAGTGCAGGAAATGGCGCCGTCCTCGTATTCGGGATCGGTCAGCTCGGAGATTTCGCCTTCTGTCGGGAAATTCATGCCGCGTTCCAGCAGAAAATCCGCCATTTGGCGGGCGGCACGCTCAAAGGTTTCTGCACGTGCGTCGTGACGGCTTTTCAAAAAGAGCGTCATGTCCACCAAGGAAATCATCGGGCAGCAAACGGTGGTGTAGTCGTGTCCGTTGAACACCATGCCGTTTCGCATATAGTTTTCTACCAATTCATTCAGCGCACTGATCGCGGTTTCCAGCAATTCCTCGTCTTTGTAGACGCGGTAGGCTTCCAGCAGAATCGATACGCCGAAAAATTGTTCCTGTACACGCGAGGATTCACAAATGTGATAAGCAGCAAAGCCGTTTTCGGGAACCGGTACGATCGTCCGACGGGGAATCCGTATGCCGTCTTTTCCGAGAATGCCTTTGAGCTCTTCTTTGATCACGTGGTCATAACGGCGTGTGCCGCGCATTTCTTCGTTGAAAAGCATCGCCCACAAAAAGCACCCGCCTTCGCAGAGGTTGCGGTCGCCGTGGTAAGGCTTGCGAATTCCGTCACAGCTGAGATCAAACAGCGCCATACGGCTTGAACCGCCCGACCATACGGTGGTGTTCAGACCGGGTTTACCGTTACAGATTGGCGTAACGGTATAAAACCCGAATTTGGAAAGGGGAATACGCGCGGTGAGAGGAAGCGTCTGCACCGATCCGTCCGGAGCCTCCACACGCAGTGAATCCGCTTTTCCGATGGTCTGCACCATGGCATACCCGTCAAAACCGCCGCTGAGAATATTGCGGCAAAGCGGCACACCGAGGGTTTGCTGTATTTTGGCAAACGCTTCCTCCAAAGAGTCGGCAAATTGCAGCCGGACACGCAGAGCTTTGCGATCGCTTCCGTGATACACGCGGTCAAACGACGCCAAAAACTGAAGATTGAAAATAAAGTGACCGCAAGCAAAGGGTGAATAGATGAACTTCCAGCCGTCACAGGGCGTTTCCGCAACGGCGGTCACGAATTTTCCGTTGGGACGTGTGAGAATGA
Source organism: Oscillospiraceae bacterium (assembly GCA_003445125.1). GTDB lineage: Bacteria > Bacillota > Clostridia > Oscillospirales > Ruminococcaceae > UBA11540. The sequence goes on from DLVP01000089.1 coordinate 3,747, forward strand.
CGTAGGTGTAACGTCCGTCCGCGGAGGTATAAGGGGAGGAAGGAAGAAGCTGTTTGCGGTAATCATTGCCTTTTTTGCCCAAAAAATTCAAGTCCAGATTCAGACCGAATTCCGACATATTCGGGTTGAGACTCTCCGCATCAAGAGTAATCCCGTCCGACTCCAGAGTATAAGTGACGGTGACGCGGTTTTCCTCGTCAGTGCAACGGATTTTGTTATCTCCCTCGGCTTCAACGACGGAAAAGTGCGCGGTGCGGTCTTCATAGGGGGTTGCCATTGCATGGGGCATCGTGCGGATGTCATCAGTAGACAGGGTGAAACAAGCGGTGCCGGTTTTTCCGCGGGCGTCGGCAAGGTTGGTGCCGTCGGTGCGGTCGAACAATCCGGTCAGACGACCGTCGCTCAGTTCGGCACGGCAGCGGTCGTTTTCCAGAATCAGTGTGTGTTGATTTTGCATTTTGTTCTCCTCTCAGTGGTTGTCATTACAGCTTGCGCCGATGAACGGTTTTTTTGGATGAAGACGAATAGGACTCATAATTGCTGTATCCCGACGAATAGGGAGAAGCCTTGCGCTGGCGCCG
>DLVP01000080.1 GCA_003445125.1 Oscillospiraceae bacterium
TGGGGTAGACCACCGTGGTGTCCAGCACCTTGCCCGTGCCGTCCACCACCGCCAGTTTACAGCCCGTGCGGTAGGCAGGATCCAGTCCCAGGGTCACACGGTTTTTCACGGGCGGCTGCATCAGAAGCTGCCGCAGATTTACGCCGAACACGTGGATCGCGCCCGTTTGTGCCTTTTCCGAAAGGTCGTTTCGCAGCTCACGCTCCAACGACGGAAAAATCAGACGGTCGAAGCTGTCGTCGCATGCCTCCATCACCGTCTTGGTACAGGGAGAGCCTGCCTGCACATAGGCATTATACAATGCGGAAAGGCAGGTGTCGCGGTCACAGGTGATTTTCACTTTCAGTATTTCATCCTTTTCCCCGCGGTCAATGGCGAGAATCCGATGTCCCGCGGCTTTGGCAACGCCCTCAGCATAGTCATAATACGTCGCATACGTTCCCGCAACGTCCTCCTTGAGCGGTCCTGTCGATGTCAGCACGGCGTGCTGCGCCAGATATGTCCGCAGGGCTTTGCGCAGATCGGCATCGTCGGAAAACATTTCCGCCAGAATATCCTTTGCGCCCTGCAAGGCGTCCTCGACATTTTCCACGCCCTTTTCCGCATCGACATACCCTTCGGCAAGTGTCAGCGGCGACTCTTTTCCCTGTTTCAGCAGTTCCTCCGCCAGCGGCTGCAAGCCCTTTTCCTTTGCCACCGATGCCCGTGTTTTGCGCTTCGGACGATAGGGACGGTAAAGGTCCTCAATCTCGGTGAGCGTCTGAGCGGCGGCGAGCTTGTCCTTCAGTTCCTCGGTCAGCACGCCGAGCGTTTCCAATGTTCCCGTCACTTCTTCGCGGCGTTTATCCAGTCCGCGCAGATACTCCAGCCGCTCCGCCAGTTCGCGAAGCACCTGATCGCCGGGGTTGCCGGTCACTTCTTTACGGTAACGCGCGATGAACGGCACGGTGTTTCCTTCATCGAGCAGATTCACAATATTTTCCGTCTGTTCGGGGCGAAGCTTAAATTCTTCGCACAGGCGTTGATTGACAGTCATGATATTCCCTCCGAATTTCAACTCTCCCGCTATTATACACTTTTTTTGCGTTTGTGTCTATCCTTTTCGGCGGTTTTGTGCTACAATGAAAGAAAACGATCGGAGGTTTCTTTATGGATGAAAACATGAGTTTTGTGCGCGAAAAACGTCTGGCACGGACGATCGAAGCGCTGGAAAACAACAATTACACTGTCTGTCGCGCCAAAAATGCCGAAGAAGCGCGCGCACTGGCGCAGGGTTTTGTTTCTTCGGGGATGACGGTGGGCTTCGGCGGTTCGATGACGCTTGAGGAAACCGGAGTGCTTGCAGATTTGCGCGCCCGCGGGGACATTGAGCTGTTCGACCGCGCCAAAGACCCCGACGCAGTGCGCAAGGCGCTGACTGCCGACGTGTTTTTCGCAAGCACCAACGCCGTCACCGAGACGGGCGTGCTTTACAATGTGGACGGCAACGGCAACCGTGTTGCCGCCATGCTGTTCGGACCGCAAAGTGTGGTACTGCTGGTGGGCGAAAACAAAATCGTCCCCGACGAAGCCGCTGCGGTTTCCCGCGTGGAGCGCGTCGCCTCCCCCGCCAACACCGAGCGGCTCCACTGCGACACGCCCTGTCGGAAAACGGGATTTTGCGTGCATTGCCGCAGTGAACAGCGCATCTGCCGCGATTTCGTGTGGATGCGTCAGCAGCGCGTCAAGGGGCGGATTAAAATCATCCTGATTGACGGCGAATGGGGCTATTGAGAAGCATATATAAAAACCGGCGGTATAAAACGAAACATTTTATACCGCCGGTTTTTATTTTGACAATTATTTGACTGTTTTTTTCTTGGTCACCGACCGCATGACCACCAAGAACAGGAACGTGATGACAATTCCCACCGGCAGGCAGATCCACGCATTGGGAACAAAGCCGGCAAAGACAAACATCACAAAAGAGATGGCAGCCACGCTGACGGCGTAGGGCAGCTGAGTGGACACATGATCCACATGATTGCACTGAGCGCCCGCGGACGCCATAATCGTAGTGTCGGAAATCGGCGAGCAGTGATCGCCGCAGACCGCGCCCGCAAGGCAGGCGGAAATGCCCACAAAGAACAGCGGATCCGTTACTTCAAACACTGACATCACGATCGGAATGAGGATTCCGAACGTACCCCAGGACGTGCCCGTGGCAAAGGCAATCAGGCAAGCCACAAGGAAGATGATCGCGGGAAGAAGCACCGTCAGACCGCCGGCGTTCTCCATGATGCTCTTGACGAAGGCGTCGCTGTCCAGGAGATTGGTCGTGTTCTTCAGCGCATTGGCAAATGTCAGGATCAGAATCGCGGGAACCATCGCGTTGAAGCCCTGCGGAACGGACTTCATCGCCTCTTCGAAGGAAATAAGCCGACGGATCATATAGTAGGCGATAATCAACACAAGGGCAACCAAACCACCCCACGGCAGACCGACGGTGGAATCCGTATTTCCGAACGCACCGACAAAGTCTCCGGCATAGTCGCCGCCGAAGAAGCCGCCCACATAGATCAGTGCCAGCACGCAGATCACAATCAGCAGCACGATCGGCACGATCATATCAAAAACCCGGGCTTTGCTCTTTTCTTCCGTTTCTTCGCTCTTGGCAGTGGGAAGAACAGAAAGGTCGCCTTTTTCTGCTTTGATTTCAAATCCCGCCATTTTGCCGTAGTCAAAGCTCATCACGGAAAGGATGAGCAAAAAGACCAGCGTCAGCAGCGAGTAGAAGTTAAACGGAATGGCGCGGACGAACAGTTCCAGTCCCGTCATGCCCGCCTTGGCAGGATCAACGTTGGAGGAAACCGCAGCCGCCCAGCTGGAGATCGGTGCAATCATGCAAACGGGCGCGGCGGTCGCGTCGATGATATACGCCAGTTTTACACGAGAAATTTTCTTGCTGTCGGTCATGGGGGACATTACGGCGCCCACCGTCAGGCAGTTGAAATAGTCATCCACAAAAATCAGCACACCCAACAGGATCGTGGCAAGCATCGCGCCGACTTTGGTGCGGATATGTGTTTCCGCCCAATGACCGAACGCCTTTGCGGCGCCGTTTTTGTTGATCAGCGCGACAATGATTCCGAGTTCCACCAAAAAAATGAAGATGCCCGCGTTTCCCTTCACCGCCTCGGTAAGACCGTCGGAAATGAGAATATCCATCGTTCCCGTGAAGGAAAAATTACTGCACAGAAGCGCACCGGAAAGAACGCCCACGAACAGCGAACTGTACACTTCCTTCGTAATCAGCGCCAGTGCAATGGCAATGATCGGGGGCACAAGGGACCAGAAAGTCCCCGCGAGATTTCCGCCGCCGGTCAGTGCTGCCATCACCATGAGTGCGACAATGACGAGAACCGCCGCGGAAAGAGTGATTTTTTGCGTTTTCGACATAAGATGTCCTCCTATCTGTGTTTTGAAAACAAAAAACGCACCGTGCACAGCCACGATGCGAATTGAAAAAAATTCTCAATCGGCACGATAGCTCTCCACAATTCCTTGTGACAGTGTACGGCATCTTTTGCCGCACCCCAACCCGCAGCGAAGGAAAATTCGCTCGGATTTCGGCGAAAAATCCTTTCGCACTTCGCCGTTTTTCCCCGTTGCAAAGCGTTACTCTTGCTTTTCGCACCTCTACCAATGCATTTTTAATTTTCACATATGGAGTGTAGCACTTTTTTCCCCGTCTGTCAAGCGTTTTGTCGAAAAACGCCGCAGGACACTTGAGCCAGGTGAAATCCGGGCTGCCGCGGTTTCTTACGCACAGCAGCGACCGCTGCGGAGTGATCCGCGGCGGTCGCTGTTTTTTTTACCTGTCGGTTTCTGCGGGTTTTGTGTTTTTACTTCAGAATAATCATGCCGCTGTGCGGTACCTTCACTTCGGCAAGCGTTCCCGCCGCCACCGTGCCGGCTGCCACTTCTTCGCCCATGCAGTTTTTCACGGTATAGTGTCTGCCCGCATAGCCGCGCAGATAGACAAAATCGTCATCCGACGCATTGACCACGGTCAGTTCCTTATACACCTTTTTCACAGGAACCGCCGTATAGAGCGTGCAGATTGCCCGATCGTCCAGTTCGGCGGTCACAAGGCTGAAATCGCTTTCGGGGTTCTCGCCGATGATTTTGCCGTCCATCAGCACGTCGCGGTTCTTGCGCCAGAAATCCAGATAGAAGCCGAGCATCTTTTTGTGCGATTCCTGCAGGCGGTCGATCCGCACGGAAATCTGCGGCACACTGTAAAGGATTGCCGTCAGCTGTTCTGCCGCGACTTCGGGGGTGTCGTCATAGTTCCACATCAGCATATCGGAATGTACCGCCGATTTTCCCGACGTATAGCGCATATTCACCACATCCACGCGGTTGCGCATCGCATCGTTCGGGCAGTCGGTGACGCGGAGCATATTGCCGTAACGGCGGATGACCGGTCCGATATAGGACTGACGGAATTCGATCATAATTTCGGGATTGATCGCCTTGAGCGCGTCGGTCACTTCACGGAGCAGGGCGTCCACGCCGTCCTCCAGCGAAATATAGTCGCGTCGGGGATCGGGTTCCAGCGATTTGCCGCGCAGGGCGAACGAATCGATGAAGTCCAGCTTCAAGCCGTCCAGACCCCAGCTCTTCACGGCGGTCGCGTAGATGTTCACCAAAAAGTCGCGCACTTTTTTATACCGCGGATCCAGCGCAAACCATTCGGTGGTGTTTCCGGCGGCGTTGTCCAGGGTCATATCCTTGAACTGCTCATAATTTTTGGTATGAACGCCCATGAACGGCACGGAGTACCAAATCATGGCTTTCATGCCGGTGCCGTGGATGCGGTCGATGAGATCCTTCATGTCCGGAATCTTGTTTTTCGCCACTTCCCAGTCGCCGCAATAGCCGTAGCCGCCGTAGTTGTTCTCGGTCTGCCAGCCGTCGTCGATCAGCACCGTGTCCATGCCGAGCGGTTTGGACATCTCGCACTGGCGGACGATCTCGTCGGACTGAATGTTCTGATGATAGCTGTACCACAGCGAATTCATCGGCATACGTGCACAGCCGGGCACATACGCGGGGGTATAGCCGCACTCGTTTTCCCACCAGGAAACCGCGTCGTAAATGCTGTCATAGTAAGGAATGTCGCGGGTATCCAGACGGATGGTCGCGGTATAATCGGTCAGCGGCGCGGAGGGTACTGTGAAAAAGCGGATTTCACACTCGAATTTTCCGTTGCCTTCGCGAATACCCGTGCCGATCTGCGTCGGGGTGGCACCGTCGGAAAGTGCAATGCACAGACGGTTGTTGCCCTTTGAGGACAGCAGCTGGTGCAGCGGCATCCAGGACGCCAGGCGCGACCAAGACCACCGTTTGCCCCAGTTGGGTGCTAAGGAATGATCATAGCGCAGAGACGGTCCCCAGGTTGAATAGGTGTCTACGTTATCGTAGAAAAATTTCACCGTAAACTGTCCGGGAACGGCTGCTTCGGGTTGGTGCATCGAAACAGGTACATAGGTGATTCCGTCTTTGACAATCGGTTCACCTACGGTGATTTTTGCGTCGGCATTGCCGCCGCTGATTTGGAATTCCATCATTACAATCCTCCCAGTGTCTGTATTTTCAGGCATTTCTGCCGAAAAAACGCGTTGTCTTTACAAAAGATACCGTTCTGCCGCCTGTGCCGCCACAGCGCCGTCGGCAGCCGCCGTCACGATCTGACGCAGGGGCTTCTGCCGCACGTCTCCCGCCGCAAACACGCCGGGAATCGGCGTCTTGGTGTCCTCGCCCGCGATCAGATACCCTTGCTCATCCAAAGGCAGGATTCCCCGCACCGATTCGGTGCGCGGCACTCTGCCGATTGCCGCAAACACGCCGCACACGGGCAAAACCCGCCGTGTGCCGTTTTGCAGAATCTCCAAGCCTTCCACGGAATTTTCGCCGAGAATCCTTTCGACGGCGGCGTTATAGACAAATTCAATATTTTCCCGCTCCATCAGCGGTTTTTCATACGCTTTTCCCGCGTGCAGGCGGTCGCGTCGGTGCACGAGAAACACTTTTTCGCACACGTTGGACAGCACCAGTGCATCGGCGGCGGCGCTGTCGCCGCCGCCGATCACGGCAACGGTTTTTCCTTTAAAAAACATTCCGTCACAGGTGGCACAATACGACACGCCGCGTCCGGTCAGTTTTTCTTCGTTTTCCAGTCCCAGTTTGCGCGGTGCGGCGCCCATTGCCAGAATCACCGCCCGTGCCGTGACCGACCCGGCGGAGGTGACAAGGGTCTTGATTTCATCACCAAGTTTCATGGACGTCACGGTTTCATACCGCGTTTCGGCTCCCGCCTTCTGCGCGTTTTCCTGCATGGCAAGTGCCAGCGACACGCCGTCGATCTGCGCGATTCCCGGAACATTTTCGATCCGATCCGTCGTCACCATCTGTCCGCCCGGCACGCCGCCCTCGAACACCACCACGGAAAACCCTGCCCGTGCCGCATACAAAGCCGCCGTATATCCTGCCGGACCGCCTCCGACCACTGCCACGTCCGCCGTCACTTTCCGATCATCTCCAGAATCTTCTCTTTCGGCGCATAGCCCACATTCTGTGCCACGCGGGCGCCGTTTTCAAAGAGCATCACGGTCGGAATACTCATCACGCCGAACCGCTGGGCAAGCTCGCTTTCCTCGTCCACATTCACCTTTCCGACGCACAGATCTGTGCGTTCGGCGGCAATCGCGTCGATCACCGGGGACATCATGCGGCAGGGACCGCACCACGACGCCCAAAAATCCACCAGTGTTTTCTTTTCGGAAACAATTTGATCAAAGTTTTCTTTTGTCAAGGTCAAAACTTCCATTCTTTTCACCTCTCAGCATTATGCTACCACATTTTCTTTCCGATAGCAAGCCTATTTTTCCCGTTTTTGTGAATTTCATGTGTATTTTTGTCCATGCTATCCGACAGGAGGTGTTCGGATGAATTACGAACGCAAAGTACAGCAGGTGTCCCCCGACTCCGCGCTCGGAAAGCATATGCTCTGCGCGTTTTTGTGCGGCGGGCTGATCTGTGTGATCGGGCAGGCGCTGGGGCAGTGGTACCAATCCATGGGAGCTTCGGTGGAACGGGCGGGAACGCTCGCCTCCGTGAGTCTCATTTTTCTGGCAATTCTGCTTACGGGGCTGGGGCAGTTTGACAATCTGGCAAGGTTCGGCGGCGCGGGTTTTCTGGTGCCAATTACGGGATTTGCCAACGCCATGAGCGCGCCCGCGATGGATTACCGTAACGAAGGCATGGTGCTGGGCATCGGGGCAAACCTTTTCAAAATTGCGGGACCCGTATTGGTATACGGCTTGTCCGCGGGGGTCTTTTACGGCATCATTCTGTATCTTATCTCGCTGTTTTAAGGAGGACGTATGGCACACAAAATCGGAAAACGCACAATGCGTCTGGAGCATCCACCCGCCGTGGCGGGGTTTGCCTCGGTCGTCTCCCAAAAAGAGGGAGAAGGACCGCTGAAGGAATATTTTGACGAAATCGAAACCGATTCCCTGTTTGGGCAGAAAAGCTGGGAGCAGGCGGAAAGCGTGATTCAGAAGCGCGCGGCAAACCGTGCGCTGAAAAACGCGGGGATGACCCCCGCGGACATGGACGCCGTATTTGCGGGCGATCTGCTCAACCAGTGCATCGGCTCGACTTTCGGGCTGCGGGATCTGGAAATCCCGTTTGTGGGGTTATACGGCGCGTGTTCCACCATGGCGGAATCGCTTTGCGTCGGGTCGGTTTTTCTCGACAGCGGCGCGGCGGCAAACTGTCTCTGTCTGACCTCGTCGCACTTCTGTTCCAGCGAACGGCAGTTCCGTTTCCCGCTTGAATACGCCAGTCTGCGCACGCCGACCTCCCAATGGACGGTGACGGGCGGCGGCGCGGTGGTGCTGTCGGGAACGGGAAGCGGGATTCGCGTGCGGGAAGTAACGGTCGGGAAGATTATCGATCCGAACATTACCGACGCAAACAACATGGGCGCCGCCATGGCGCCCGCCGCCGCCGACACGGTCTCTGCGTTTCTTGCGGACACCGGCACGTCGCCCGACGATTACGACGGGATTTTCACGGGCGACCTTGGGCGCGTGGGAGGAGAATTGTTCTGCCAGCTCATGGAGGAACAGGGAATTTCTCTGCGAAACGTCTACCGCGACTGCGGCGTGATGATGTTTCCGCCCGACATGAAGGACGTGTATGCGGGCGGTTCGGGGTGCGGGTGTTCGGCGTCGGTGCTTTGCTCGTTTCTTCTGAAGGAAATGCAGAACGGACGCTTCAAAAATATTCTTTTTGCCGCCACGGGTGCATTGCTCAGCCCCACTTCCAGTATGCAGGGGGAATCCATTCCCGGTATTTCGCATCTGGTGCATCTGTCGGCAGACTGAACGGAGGATTTTATGGAGATTTTTCTGACCTATCTGAAAACTTTTTGCGTCGGCGGCGCGCTTTGTCTGATCGGGCAGGT
>DLVP01000227.1:0-398 GCA_003445125.1 Oscillospiraceae bacterium
TTCCGGATTTTTGGACGGACTGTCCGTAGAGGACGCGAAAGTAAAAATCAAAGAATGGTTGAAAGAAAACCATGTCGGTCACGAAAAGGTGAATTACAAACTGCGTGATTGGGTGTTTTCACGTCAGCGGTATTGGGGCGAACCGATTCCGATTATCCATTGCGACAAGTGCGGCTATGTTCCCGTGCCCGAAGAAGAGCTTCCGCTCCGTTTGCCCGAAGTGGAGTCGTATGAGCCGACGGAAAACGGCGAATCTCCGCTTGCAGCCATGGTAGATTGGATCAATGTCAAATGCCCGCATTGCGGCGGTCCCGCAAAACGCGAAACCGATACTATGCCGCAGTGGGCGGGATCTTCCTGGTATTATCTGCGTTATTGCGATCCGCACAACGATAAGG
>DLVP01000227.1:462-2350 GCA_003445125.1 Oscillospiraceae bacterium
ACTGGTACAACGGCGGCATGGAGCACACCACCCTTCATTTGCTTTATTCCAGATTCTGGCACAAATTCCTGTATGACATCGGAGTTGTTCCGACGAAGGAGCCGTATGCCAAACGTACCAGCCACGGAATGATTCTCGGCGAGGGCGGCATCAAAATGAGCAAATCGCGCGGAAATGTCGTGAATCCGGATGACATTGTGCGCGATTACGGTGCTGATACTCTGCGGTTGTATGAGATGTTTATCGGCGACTTTGAGAAGCCTGCCGTCTGGAGTTCGCAGTCCATTCGCGGCTGCCGCCGGTTCCTGGAACGCGTGTGGGGCTTGCAGGATATTCTGACGGACGGCGAGACCTATTCCGCTGAACTGGAAGGATCCATGCACCGTACCATCAAAAAAGTGGACGGTGATATTGAGGAACTGAAATTCAACACCGCGATTGCTGCGATGATGGCACTGCTCAATGAGATTTACGACAAGGGCAGTATCAACCGTGCAGAACTTCGCGATTTGCTGATTATCCTCAATCCTTTCGCTCCTCACCTCACGGAAGAAATGTGGGAACTTTGCAAATTCCCGGGTATGGTACACGAGCAGTCGTGGGTTTCCTACGACGAGAGCAAATGCAGTCTCAATGAGATTGAAATTGCTCTGCAGGTCAACGGCAAGATTCGCTCTCGCCTCATGATCCCGGGGGATGCTTCTCAGGAAGAGGTTTTGACGAAAGCAAAAGCCGATCCGAAGATTTCCGGAGAGATTTCGGGAAAGACCGTGGTTAAGGAGATTTACGTCAAAGGAAAACTTGTGAATATTGTGGTGAAATAACTAATTCGTGCTGTACAATCTGCGTTGAAGGATTGTACGGCACGAATTTTGCATTTTTTCACAAAAAGAATCATATATTTTTTGCAGTAAAGTAGCGAAATCTATTGAAATCGCTTCGGTAAACATATATAATAAAATGTGTATGTTCGGTCGAACGATGTCAAAACAGGTCGGAGGTAAAAATGAAAAGAACATTGATGGTGGCAGGACTTTTGATTCTTTCCGCGGTAATTGCTATTTCCGTCGGAATGAAATTTGTTTCTTCGGACGAGAGAAAGAACAATTCTTCTGCTGAAAATTCCGACAGCTTGTCTGACAGCACTTCTTCTGTGAAAACAATCGAGTATCCCTCTTTTGACAGCAGCGTAACGTTTCCTTCCGAGGAGGAGTCTTCCTCCGAAACCGAATCGCAGGCTCAGCCCGAGTCTTCGGCTGCCGTTTCTTCACGAGAATCTGTTTCTTCAAAAGAAGAATCATTCAGAGAACCTGTTTCTTCCAATGTGACTTCTTCAAAAAATGAATCGTCGGCGCAAACGTCCTCTGCGCGCCCGGTTTCCTCCGAAGAAGAATCTTCGTCGGAATCCTCCCGAACCGAACCGGTGATAGCCCCGGTGGACGAGTTGCGTGCGGTGTGGATTTCCTACATAGATATGGCAAATATCATATACAAATGCTCCGAAACCGAGTTTACAAAGAATTTTGAAAATGTCTGCAAAACCGTTTCGGATTTCGGAATGAATACCTTGATTGTGCAGGTTCGTCCCTTTTCCGATGCCTATTATCCGTCCAAGCTCTTCCCGTGGTCACATACTATCACGGGCACACAGGGGAAGGATCCCGGGTTTGATCCGTTGGAAATCATGGTACGGTTGGCTCATAAATATGACCTTCGCTTTGAAGCGTGGCTGAATCCTTACCGTGTGGCAACTGCCAGCGTCAAAATCTGTGACGATAATCCCGCGTCTGCATGGCTGAATACCGAAAATGTGAAGGAAGTCGGCGGAAAGTATTTTTATAATCCCGCCTCACAGGAGGTCATTGACCTGATCGTTTCCGGAGTGGAA
>DLVP01000227.1:2381-6589 GCA_003445125.1 Oscillospiraceae bacterium
GTGGACGGCATCCACTTTGACGACTATTTTTATCCGACCACCGATGAGAGTTTTGATCGGGCTTCTTATAAAGAATATACCTCCGCAGGTGGAAAACTCAGCCTTGAAGAATTCCGTCGCCAAAATGTCACAAAGATGCTGAAAGCAACGTACCGTGCCGTGAAAAAGCTCAATCCTGATGTGGTGTTCGGAATCAGTCCCAACGGAAATAATAACACCAATTACAATTCACTGTACTTAGACGTAAAAAGCGTCATCGAAAACGATTGCTTGGATTACATCTGCCCGCAGATTTACTACGGTTTTGAACACGGAAGTTATCCGTTTGAAAAAACTGTGACCGAATGGACGGGGTATGCCAAAAACTCTTCGGTCAAGGTGTATGTCGGACTGGCAGCGTATAAAACCGGCGTGTCCGACCAATGGGCAGGCACCGGAAAAAATGAGTGGACAAAGCACACCGATATTCTGAAACGTCAGGTGGAATACCTGCGGAGCAATTCGACCGCTAAGGGCTTTGTTTTGTACTGCTACAGTTCGTTGTTTGCACCTTCCGATTCTGTGGCGGCATCCGCGAAAAAGGAAAAAGACAATTTGTATAGTATTCTGAAACCGTAAAATGAGGGAGCCAGGATGTTTAAAAACAACAAAACAACAACTGTTATTGTCAGTATTCTATTCGTACTGATTCTTGCTGTCTCGGTTGTTTTCGGAGGATTCCTGCGAAGGGGAGAACTGCCGACGGACAGTTCTTCGCGTGCAGAAGAAAGTCGTGAAGACAGCATTGCCGATTCTTCCGATTCGTCAGAGACGTCGTCCTCTTCGGAAATGCCGACGCCGGAATATGTACTCCCGTCGGTGAAAACCGATACTACGGCAATCGAGCGCAATATTGCCGGGGAAATGCGCGCAGTGTATCTGAAGGCAGGCACTGATTTTGCAAAAAGTGCGGGAGAAACCGAAATACGCCTTCGTGCAGATATTGATACTGCAATCCGCAGTGCAAAGGATCTGTCACTTAACACGATCCTTTTTGATACGGTGCTGGATGGGAAGTCCGTAATGTTTACCAGTACACTGCTTCCCATAAACGCCGACGGGTTCGATCCGCTGGATTACGCAATCAAAAAAGCCCGCGAATATGATATGCACATCTTTGCGGTTGTCAGTCCTTTTCTGGGCGTGCAGGGTGATACCTTAAGCTCTGTTCCGTCTGCATCGCCGTCTGCGCTGGAATCGGTGCATCGGCAATTTACGGCACTTGCCGTGAACTATAAGCTGGACGGTGTGGTGATTGACGATTATTACTATACCGATTATGCCGATGCTTATGAGGACTACTTGAAAAACGGAAATGGGATGGGATTTGAAGAGTATAAGTTCTACGCTGTGGAATCCTGTGTCCTGATTGCCGCCAAAACCTTGCGGGAAACCAATAACGATCTTTTGGTGACGCTATATGCCGACGGTATATGGAAAAACGCTTCCTCGGACAGTGAAGGTTCCAAGACCTCCGGGTCTTTTGAGGCTTACTACGACGGATTTGCCGATACCAAAAAAATGGCAGAAAGCGGATGCTTTGACGCAGTAATGATTGAAGCCTTCGGATCGCTTACGGCAGGGTCCATTCCGTTTGAACCGATGGTTGCGTGGTGGAATGAAATTCTAAAATCCGATGAGCTTCCGTTGTACGTCATGCAGGCATCCTCCAAAGCGTGTACGACAGCAACCGGATGGTCAAGCCCGGATCAGTTGATCAAACAGATTGTAGCGGCAAAAAAATACAGCACTTTCCACGGAAGCTGCTTTAACTCTCTCTCGGCTTTGCAAAACGATCCGAAGGGGAGCACCACTGCGCTGATTCAGTATTTCGGGGATGAAAAAAGTGACGACCTGATTTTGAAGGAACTGGTGATTTCTAAACCTGCAAAACTGAAGTTTACCACGGCAGAGCCATTGGTTCAGTTTTCCGGAGCATCGGCACCACTGTTTGATTTGTTGCTGAATGGAAGCAAAATCGGTACAGATGCCAACGGAATGTTTTCCATGGAGCTTGAACTGAATCCCGGCACAAACACTTTTAAATTCGAACATAAGGGCAAAACACTCACCTATGAAATTGTGCGTGAAGTGGAAGTCATCAAGGACGTTAACCCAATCGGCACAGTTTCGGTCGAGGGCGGCGATCGGATCACTGTCAGCGTTTGGGCGTACAACGGCAGTACGGTCAGCGCGACTCTCAACGGAAAGACTATTACTCTGACGGTGGACGAAACGGCAACCGACAGTACCGACCTTGAATCAAACTATCGTTTGTATACCGGCGATTTCACTGCTCCGGACCCGAAAGACTCCACACAGAATCTGGGTGCTGTCATGTTCGCCGCTACATGGGATTCGCTGTCTGAAACGCGAAAGGGCGCTACGGTTACTGTGAACAAACGTGCGCAGATCGGTTCGGGCGCTTTGATTGAAGTAACAGCTGACGCTGCGGAAACTTTCCCGACGGGCGTGCTGAACGATTATTCCGATCCTGATTATTTCCCGCTTCCCAAAGGCACAGTTGACCGTATACTCGGCGAAGAAATTACTTATGTGGAAGACGGAAAAACTTATAAATACTATAAGCTTGAATCCGGCGTTCGGGTGTATTCCAAGGATATTCGTTTTATTTCCGATACTACGCTTTCCAACAACAAAATTACCGGTCTGAAAGTTACGGCAAATGACACAAAAACCAAGGTAATTCTGAATACTGCTTGGAAAGTGCCCTTTGTCGCTCGGTATGACGGTTCTAAAATTACATTCAAATTTTCCTACACGACAACGACCCCCGCATCGCTGAAACTGACCAAAAATCCGCTGTTTTCTTCGGCAGAATGGTCCGGCTCCACACTCACCCTGCGATTGCAGTCGCCGGAATGCTTCATGGGATTCAAGTCCTATTACGACGGAAATTCGTTGGTTCTGGAGTTCAATAACCCGATTCTGATGCAAAGTTCTTCCAACAGTTACGGATATACGCTCAAAGGTACGCGCATCGCTTTGGATTCCGGACACGGCGGAGGGAAAAATCCCGGAGCGGTCGGCGTCCATCCGTCCTACCCGGAAGCAACCATTAACCAGGCGATTACAAAATATCTGAAAGAAGAGTTTGAATCACTCGGTGCAACGGTCTATTTGATCGACAGCATCACGGTGGATCCCTCTTTGGAATCCCGCGTACAGCAGGCGAAAAACTTCAATGCACACCTGCTGATCAGTATTCACCAAAATTCCGCTTTGAGCTCGAAAGCGACCGGTTCGGAAGCGTTCTATTTCAATCGATATTCGCAAAAACTTGCCGAGCAAATTGCTTCGCGTCTTTATCGTGCAGTCTCTACCAATAACCGCGGAGGAAAATTCGGATATTACTATCTCACCCGTGATACCCAGTTCCCGGGAACATTGGTAGAATGTGGGTTTATCAGCAATGCGGAAGAGCATTACAAGTTGATTCAGTCGGAAACTCAACAGGCGATTGCGCAGGCAATAGTAGAGAGCGTGATCGCTTTCGGACGGGAAACGGGCGGTTCGTCGTCGTTTGCAACAGGAACCGAATCCGTTGGGACAACCACGCCGTCCGGCGAAGACAACAATAGCAGTTCTTCGTCAAGCTCCGGAACTTCTTCTTCCGAAACATCGTCGAATCCGTCTTCTTCCGGAAGCAGTCGTCCGGGTGAGAGCTCCGTCACTTCTTCGGAAATTGATCCGGAAGCACCGGCTCTGCTTACACCAAGGGAAGTTACTCTTAAATTCGGAAAGGATTCGATTGAAGATCGCGTTCGGTTCTGGTTGGGGTCCGGAGAAAAACGAATCGCCTTTTTTGATGTACAGGTAAATTTGGCAGATCCTTCCGACGGAGTTACTGTGGTAAGCTGTGACTTTGTGAACGGGGAAGGTGTCGTTCAACTCAGGTTTTCCAAGAAAGGCACTTACGTGATCAAATTGGTCGGATATGACGAAAAGCAAAATCAAATTTTTTTGCAAAATGTTTTTTATGAGGTCACTTAAGAATCAAAAACCGCCTCGCAGTCAAATCAATTGACTGCGAGGCGGTTTTTTCGTTTTGATCGGCATAAAACGGAAAAGGAAAGAAAAGATATAGATAAAAGAAGCCGCCGTATCCTTTGATACGGCGGATGAATGGTGCCGCTGACCGGGCTTGA
>DLVP01000032.1:0-167 GCA_003445125.1 Oscillospiraceae bacterium
CCGGTATGTACATCGGTTCGACCGGTCCGCGCGGACTGCACCACTTAGTCTACGAAATCGTGGACAATGCGGTGGACGAGACGCTCGCCGGATTCTGCGACAAGATTATTGTGGATATTTTGCCTGATAATATTATACGCGTTGTTGATAACGGACGTGGTATTCCT
>DLVP01000032.1:305-3714 GCA_003445125.1 Oscillospiraceae bacterium
TGCACGGCGTGGGCGCGTCGGTCGTCAACGCGCTGTCCGAATGGCTGGAGGTCACCGTCAAGGACGGCGAGCACATCTGGAGACAGCGTTTTGAACGGGGAAAAATTGCCTCCGAGCTTGAAAAGATCGGCGACACCGACACCCGCGGCACCGAAGTGGTATTCAAAGCCGACGGGCAGATTTTTGAGGATCTCAATTACGACTACAACGTGCTGATCAACCGTATGCGTGAGCAGGCGTTTCTGAATGCCGGGGTGGACATCACGTTCACCGACCGCCGCGACGAAAACAACATCATTTCCAACGATCTGCACTTCCAGGGCGGTATCCGCAGCTTCGTGGAGTACATCAACCACGAGAAGGGCGCGGAAGCCGTGCATCCCGACGTGATTTACGTCAGCGGCTCGACCGACGACAGTTCTGCGGAGGTGGCGTTCCAGTACAACGACAGCTACAACGCCGTCGTGCTTTCCTTTGCCAACGACATCAACACCACCGACGGCGGTACGCACGAGGTCGGTTTCCGCAACGCAATGGTGAAGGTTTTCAACGAATATGCCCGCAAGAACGGACTGCTCAAGGAAGCGGACAAAAACCTGGTGGCGGACGACATCCGCGAGGGTCTGACCGCCGTGATCAGCGTCAAGCTGAAGGAAGCACAGTTTGAGGGACAGACCAAAACCAAGCTCGGCAACACCGAAATCAAGGGATTGGTCGAAAAGATCGTGTACGAAAAGGTCATGACCTATTTCGAGGAAAACCCCGCTGCCGCGCATGATATCATGGACAAGGCGCTCGGCGCCGCCCGTGCGAGAGAGGCGGCGAGAAAGGCACGCGAAAATGCGCGCCGCAAGACCGCGCTGGAATCGGCTTCTCTGCCGGGAAAACTTGCCGACTGCTCCGAAAAGGACCCCGCGCTGACGGAAATCTACATCGTGGAGGGAGACTCCGCAGGCGGTTCCGCCAAAGAAGGGCGCGAGAGAAAATATCAGGCAATTTTGCCGCTTTGGGGAAAAATGCTCAACGTCGAAAAGGCGCGGCTGGACCGCGTGTACGGCAACGACAAGCTCCAGCCGGTGGTGACCGCGCTCGGATGCGGCATCGGCGACGAGCTGAATCTTGAAAAACTGCGTTATCATAAGGTCATCATCATGGCGGATGCCGATGTGGACGGTTCGCACATCCGCACGCTGATGCTGACGTTCTTCTTCCGCTTCATGCGGCCGCTGATTGAAGAGGGCTATGTGTACATTGCTCAGCCGCCGCTGTTTGAAGTCAAAAAAGGCAAGCAGCAGCGCGTGGCGTACTCCGACGAGGAGCGCGACCGCTACATTGCCGAGCTGCGCGGCGAAAATGTTGACACAAAGGTCGATGTGCAGCGGTACAAAGGTCTCGGTGAGATGGATCCCGAACAGCTCTGGGAAACGACCATGAACCCCGAACACCGCATTATGCTTCAGGTGACGATGGAGGATGCCGTCCGTGCCGATGCCGTTTTCTCGGTACTGATGGGCGACAAGGTGGCTCCCCGCCGCGAGTTCATCGAAACCAACGCCAAGTATGCGGGAGAGTTGGACATTTGATTTACGTCACCTTTCCTCTTTTGTATGAGGATTATCTGGAGTATGTTTTCTGCAAGGCAGCCGGAGTCACCCGCGCGGCGTTCGGGCTGACGGTGTTTTCGGCGGTCGCATCGGCGGTGATGTGGCGGTTTTCCGCACAGCTTGCCGCCGCGGTCGGAATTATTTCCGCCGTCGGGCTGGTGTGGACGTTCGCGGTTCTGCCGCGCGCCGTGCGTAAACACGCGTGGCGCGCGTACAGCGAAAACGAAGCGTGCCGCCGCGATGTCGAAATCACGTTTTATGACGACTGTCTGCGCTATGTCTGCGGAAAACAGGAATTTGCCGTCAGCTTTGACAAGCTCTGCGATGCGGCGCTGAGCGAGCATCTTCTGATGCTGACGTTTGACGGCGTTTCCCCGTTGATCATCCCCAGAAACCGTGTCAAGGAAGAAACCCTCTCTTCCGTTCAGAACCGTCTGTGCGACTGCGGAAAAAAGATCCGCAAAGTCAGGAGGAACCCATGGAAAAAATAGTTTGCGATCCCACGCGTGAAGAACTGCGAACCGGCGTCTGGGGCGTGTTCAAACAGAAAGTGATGCTGAAAATCATTGTCTTTTCCGTCTGCTTTCTGTTCATGTCCGCGATGCTGTTCATGACCGACGGCGTGTTCTATCTCACTCTTGCAATCATCTGCCTGGTGTTTGCCGTGCTGTTTCCCGCCGTGCGGGTGTTCGGTCAGCTTTCCCTCATCCGCAAAGCCGCCCCGTTTACCCTCACGCCGAAAGAGAAGGGATTTGAAGTCGCCTGCGACGGCGAAACCTACTTCGAGCCTTATCTTTCCTGCGAAGCGGTTCGCGTGAAGGACAACATCGTGGCTCTTGTGGTGGATCAGGCTCAGATTTACTGCGTCCCCGTGCGCTGCCTGCGGGACACGGACGCTTTTTGCAAACTTTGCGGCAGTCAAGACAAGAAATAAGGCAGGTGTCAGTTTTTGTTCGGAGAAAATCAAACCATCATTCCGATCGAAGTAGAACAGGAAATGAAAAAGTCCTTTTTGGCGTACTCCATGGCGGTCATCGTCGGACGTGCGCTTCCGGACGTGCGCGACGGCTTCAAGCCGGTGCATCGCCGCATCATTTATACCATGTTTGAAAACGGTCTGTATCCCAATAAACCTTACCGTAAGTGCGCCGACACCGTAGGAAGCGTGCTCGGACGCTATCATCCGCACGGCGACGCGTCGGTGTACGACGCCATGGTGCGTCTGGCACAGGGCTTCTCCCTGCGCTACCCGCTGATCGACGGTCACGGAAACTTCGGTTCGATTGACGGCGACCCGCCTGCGGCTTACCGTTATACCGAGTCCCGTCTCGGCAAACTGGCGCTTCAGATGGTGCAGGATATCGACTGCGAAACCGTCGATTTCTGTTCCAACTACGACGACCGTCTCAAGGAGCCGGTCGTGCTTCCCAGCCGTTTCCCGAATCTGTTGGTGAACGGTTCGGTGGGTATTGCCGTCGGTATGGCGACCAACATTCCGCCGCACAACCTCGGCGAGGTCGTGGACGCGATCAATCTGCTGATTGAAAACCCCGACGCTTCGCTTGACGAATTGATGACCTGCATCAAGGGTCCGGATTTCCCCACCGGAGCGACCATCATGGGACGCGCCGGCATCCGCGCCGCTTATGCGACCGGACGCGGAAAAATCATCGTCCGCGCCAAAACCGACATCGAAGAACACGGCAACCACCAGCAGATCGTGGTCACCGAGATTCCGTACATGGTCAACAAAGCCCGCATGATTGAGGGCATTGCCGATCTTGTGAAGGAAAAGCGCATCGAGG
>DLVP01000158.1:0-1787 GCA_003445125.1 Oscillospiraceae bacterium
TGGCGTAGGGGCAGATCAGGTCGATGACCTTGATGCCGGTTTCCAGAATTTCGGAAGATGTGGAAAGCTCGTCATACGCCGGAGCGGGACGGTGAATGTTCCAACGCTCGCAATCGGTCGGTGCGGGCTGATTGTCCACCGCATCGCCCAGTACATTAAAAATTCTGCCCAGTGTCTTGCGTCCGACGGGGACACTGATGGCTCTGCCGGTATCGGTCACTTCAGTGCCGCGGCGCAGACCGTCGGTGGACGACATGGCGATGCAGCGCACCGTGTTGTCGCCGATATGCTGGGCAACCTCGACCGTCAGCGTGCGTTCGCCGATCGGAATGGTCAGCGCATTGAGAATCGCCGGCAGACCGCCCTGTTCAAACTGCACGTCCACGACCGGTCCCATGACCTGTGAAACGGTTCCTTTTGCCAAATTGCTCACTCCTGTTCTTACACGCCGCTTCCCGCGACGATCTCCGTGATTTCCTGGGTGATCGCGCTCTGCCGCGCACGGTTATACTGCAATTGCAGACCCTCGATCATCTCCTGTGCGTTCTTGCCTGCCGAATCCATCGCCGTGCGCCGCGCCGCGACTTCGCTGAGGAAGCTCTCGCGCACCGCACCGACGATCACTCCCGTGACATACGCCTTCACCGTCGGCTCCAGCACAGCCCGCTCGTCGGGCTCAAACACGATATCCGCGCTTTTTTTCTCGGTTTTTTCCAGCGGAAGAATCCACTCCAGCACAGCTTCCTGCGACAGCATGGACACATAGCGGGTACGCACGATGCCGATGCGGCGGTATTCTCCGTCGCAAAACGCCCGGCACAGCCGTTCCGACAAGGCTGACGCCTCTTCCAGCGTCAGATGCTCGGAGGAAAGGATTCCGTCGCCGAAACGGTCGCACGCACGCTTTCCGATCGGCACGAAGTCCGTGTCGGTCAGCTCCCTGCACAGGCGGAACACATTGGCATTGTAGCCACCCGCCAGTCCGCGATCGCCCGCAATGACGATCACGCAGTCGCGCCCCTGTTCGCGGGTTTGTCTGTACACACTCT
The DNA here is from genome assembly GCA_003445125.1 of Oscillospiraceae bacterium. Classification (GTDB taxonomy): domain Bacteria; phylum Bacillota; class Clostridia; order Oscillospirales; family Ruminococcaceae; genus UBA11540. The sequence continues at coordinate 1,050 of DLVP01000158.1, forward strand.
TTTCACAGACGGGCGAGGCACAGAGCAGCTCGACGGCTTCTCCGATTGCCCGCTCGTATTCCCGCGCCCTGCGCGCCGCTTCCGCGGCGCGTCGGATTTTGGAGGACGCGACAAGCCCCATGGCAGTGGTCAGATGCAGGGTGGAATCGACACTTTTAATACGCCCGCGAAGGGCTTTGATGTCTGCTCCCATCCGCCGTCACCTCTGCATTTCTTTAAGCGTCTGCACGAGGGACTCTTCGTCCTCTTTCTCGTAAAAACCGCTTTCAAAACGCTCCAGCAGGGTCGGTTTCTCATTTTCCAGTTTTTCATACAGCCGCCGCTCGTACTCCGCGACCCCTGACACGGGGATGTCGTTGAGGTAGCCGTGGATGACGGCGTAGATGATTGCCACCTGACAGCCCGGACGAACCGGCGAATGACGTCCCTGCTTCAGCACCTCTACAATACGTTCGCCGAGGTTCAGACGCGCCTTGGTATCGGCGTCCAGATCGCTTCCGAACTGGGCAAACGCCTGCAATTCGCGGTACTGCGAATACAGCAGCTTCAATTCGCCCGACACCTTTTTCATCGCCTTGAGCTGTGCCGCACCGCCGACACGGGACACCGAAATACCGGGGTTGATTGCCGGCATGACGCCCGCATGGAACAGCTCGGTCTCCAGAAAGATCTGTCCGTCGGTGATAGAAATGACGTTGGTTGGAATATATGCGGACACATCGCCCGCCTGGGTCTCGA